>JBOHYX010000119.1:0-7153 GCA_050738115.1 Rhodanobacteraceae bacterium | reverse complement strand
CCGCTGCTGGGGCCGGACCTGATCTACTACTTCAACGCCGAGATCGCGCAGACCTTGCTGCGTTATCCCTTCATCGTTGCTGCCGTCGTCGCGGTGGTCGTGCTACTGCCACTACTGCTTGTTTCGCTGTGGCGCGGTGACATCCCGCCCGGCAAGAACACGACAATCCGTAGCCTGCGCGCATTCGGCGCCATCACCGCCATCCTGGTGCTGGTCCTGACCTTGTTCCCACGTGGCCCGTTCGCGCGGGTGTACGACAAGGGGATGTGGCTGGCGATGAACGACCAGAGTTTTATTTCGGACTTCATCGTCTCGATACGCAATGCCGACGTCAAGGCTCCGCCATACAAGCTTGCCGATGCGCGCCACGACAACTGGAAGCAGCTCGCGTCCGGCGCAACCGGCGATGGTCGCAAACCTGACATCATCGCTGTTCTGGAAGAAAGCACTTTCGATCCGCGCATGCTCACCGCCTGCACTTCGAAAGTGTGCGATGCACGCATGTTCCATGCCGACGCCGACACCATTGCGCACGGCTGGCTGAACGTGCATACATGGGGCGGCGGCACATGGACGAGCGAGTTCTCCTTCCTCGCCGGACTGCCCAGCACCCTGTTCGGACCGGCCGGACTGTATGCGCCATTCAACCTGTCGCCGCGCATCCGCTACACGCTGCCACGCCTGCTCGACACCGACGGTTACCGCACGGTTGGCATCTACCCCACAGACGGCGATTTCATGAACGGGCGAGACGCCTATGCCGATTACGGTTTCGATGCGTTTTACGGCGGCCGGCAATTGAAGCTCGGCTGGGGTGTAACCGACGCGCAGGTATTCGCGGCATTCGAACGCGTATTCGCAACCGAAAAGGCCAAGGCAAACGGCAAACCCTTGTTCGTCTTCATGCTGACCCTGCACCAGCATGGTCCGCACATGACGCCGCTCAAGGAACTGCCCGTGCCGTACGACCGTCCACTTTTCACGGGCGAGCTTGCTCCCGACAACCCACCGCTTGATGACTGGCTGAACCTCAACCTCACCAATTACCTGCAACGGTTGTCGATGTCCGATGCCGCCATGACGCGGCTGGAAGCGTTCCTGCGGCGTGACGGCCGCCCGGTCCTGCTGCTGCATTTCGGCGATCATCAACCATCCTTCGATGGCGCAATCAACGCGCTTGCCAAGACCGTGCCCCCGCAAGTGGCTGATCCGCAGTACACCACCTACTACATGTTGAAAGGCTTCAACCTGCCACACCAACGCGAGCATTATCCGGTGCTGGATATCGCCTATCTCGGCTCCCTGCTGCTGGACGCCGCGGACCTGCCACGCAGTCCGTTTTTCATTGCCAATACCCTGATGCGCGACCGTTGCCACGGGCGTGATCTCGATTGCCGCAACAGTGCGTTGCGCGGTTCGTACCGCGCATGGGTATTCGGCAAACTGGGCGACCTGGAATGACTGGCCGCGTCGCCGGTGTGGACGAAGCCGGGCGCGGACCACTCGCAGGCCCGGTTGTTGTCGCGGCCGTGGTCCTTGATCCTGCGCAGCCGATGGAAGGGCTGGCCGATTCCAAGCAACTTTCAGCAAAGCGGCGCGAGGCCCTGTACGCGCTGATCGTCACTCGTGCCCTGGCGTACAGCATCGTGTGCGTCGAAGCTGACGAAATAGATCGCATTAATATATTGCAGGCGACATTGCGCGGTATGACCCGCGCACTGGAGAGCTTGGAAATTCCGCCGGCATTGGCGCTCATAGACGGCAACCGGTTGCCCGGATCACTGCCCTGCCCGGCCCGCGCCATCGTGCGTGGCGACGCCACGGAGCCCGTGATCAGTGCCGCCTCAATCCTCGCCAAGGTCACCCGCGATCGCATCCTCGTTGGCTACGAAGGGCATTGGCCCGGCTATGGATTCGCGCGCCACAAGGGCTATCCCTCGCCAGCGCATCTTGAAGCGCTGAAACGCCTGGGGCCGTGCCCGGAGCACCGACGCAGCTTTGCGCCCGTGCGCGCGGCATGCCAAGCCGCCAATGATTGATCGGCCTGCCGCCAGATCGGTGGCACAATGCACACTCGCGAACAGGGAACGACAAATCTTGCGCAAGACTTCTCTGCTGCTGACCGCTTTGCTGGCGTGTTCAAGCCTTTCGGCCAAACCATTACCCGCCGGTTCGCTGTCTCCCGACAACCTTGGCGTGACATTGGCCGGTCGGGAAATCCACGCATCGGCGCTGCGCGATCGCGATGGCACTATCGCCGATGTTCACGTCGGTTACGACGAGAGCGAGCTGGATTCGCTGGTTGCCGAGATCAATGCGCTGATGAGCGAACCTGCGCCAGCCGGGTCGGTGATCGGTGCGACTGGCCCCGGTTCAGTCCGGACCAGCACGCATTGATCGCCCCAGGATCCTGCCCGCACACGGTCCTTGCCGGTGTCATCGGCTACGGTTAGCCTTGCCCGGATCATCTTGTAATTCGCATGCCCATATCCTACGTCCACCTTCATGCACACAGCGAATACTCGCTGCGCGATTCGACCATCCGTGTTCCGGAGAAGCCCGAATACGGCAATCCGGCCAAGGCAAGACACGCAAACCTGGTGAGTCGCGCGGTGGAACTGGGCATGCCGGCGCTGGCCTTGACCGACGACTCAAACCTGTTCGCGCAGATAAAGTTCTACCGCGCAGCCGAGAAGGCCGGTATCAAACCGATCGTGGGTTGTGACGTCTGGATCACCAACCCCGAAGATGCAACGCGACCGGATCGACTGACATTGCTTTGCCGCCACCATGGCGGTTACCTCAACCTGTTGCGCCTGGTTTCGCGCGCATGGTTGGAAGGCCAGCACGCGGGGCGCGCGCAACTGCAGCAGGACTGGCTGGAGGGCGCGGTTGACGGCCTGTTTGCGATCGCAGGCCGCGGCAGCGCCTGCGCCCGGTTGCTGGCCGCCGGTCGCGAACATGACGCACGCGACAACCTGGAGCGACTGCTCACCGGGTTCGACGACGCCCTGTACGTGGAGCTGACCCGAACCAACCGCCCCGGCGAGGAGGCGTTCAACGCTGCGGTACTGCAACTTGCCGCACGGCTCGACCTGCCAGCCATCGCCAGCAACGACGTGCGTTTCCTGGACGCGGCGGATTTCGAAGCGCACGAGGCGCGCGTGTGCATCCAGCAGGGCTACCAGCTTGCCGACGCGCGTCGGCCGCACGACTATTCGCCCGAGCAGTGGTTGAAGCCCGCCGAAGCGATGGCGGAGCTGTTCGCCGATGTTCCGGAGGCGCTCGAAAACACCGTCGAACTCGCAAAACGCTGCAATCTCGAACTGTCGTTCGGCAGGTACTACCTGCCCGCGTTCCCGACGCCCAGGGGCGAAACGCTGGACACGTGGATCGGCGATCTGGCGCGCCGGGGCCTCGAGGAGCGGCTCGCGGAGTTCGGCCTCGCGCCGGGCCACACCCGCGAGGACTACGACTCGCGCCTCGCACACGAGCTCGACACCATCGTCAAGATGGGCTTTCCGGGCTACTTCCTGATCGTCTCCGACTTCATCCGCTGGGCCAAGGACCAGGACATCCCGGTCGGTCCGGGCCGCGGTTCGGGCGCGGGATCGGTGGTCGCCTGGTCGCTCAAGATCACCGATCTCGATCCGCTGCGTTTCAATCTGCTGTTCGAGCGCTTCCTCAACCCCGAACGCGTTTCCATGCCCGACTTCGACGTGGACTTCTGCATGGAGCGCCGCGACGAGGTGATCGCCTACGTCGCGCAGAAGTACGGGCGCGACCAGGTCAGCCAGATCATCACCTACGGCTCGATGGCGGCCAAGGCCGTGCTGCGCGACTGCGGACGCGTGCTGGGCATGCCCTACGGACAAGTCGACAAGATCGCCAAGCTGATCCCGCGCATGCCGCTCGACCTGACGTTGGACGACGCGCTGGGGCAGAGCGAAAAATCGAAGAAGGACGCCGACCGCGTCGTGCGCGAGTTCTGCGAGGTGTACCGGCAGGACGACGAGGCGCGCACGCTGGTCGACCTGGCGCTGAAACTCGAGGGGCTGGCGCGCAACGCCGGCAAGCACGCCGGCGGCGTGGTGATCGCGCCCACCCCGCTCACCGATTTCTCGCCGCTGTACAGCGAGCCGGGCGGCAGCGGCGTCGTGACGCAGTACGACAAGAACGACGTCGAGGCGGTCGGCCTCGTGAAGTTCGATTTCCTGGGGCTGCGCACGCTCACCATCATCGACTGGGCGGTCAAGGCCATCAACGCACGCCGCGCGAAGCCCGGCGAAGCGCCGCTGGACATCGCGACGATCCCGCTGGACGACCCGGAGGTCTTCGGGTTGTTCCGCGAGGCACGCACCGTGGCGGTGTTCCAGTTCGAAGGCGGCGGCATGCAGCGCCTCCTGAAGGACGCCAAACCCGACCGCTTCGAGGACCTGATCGCGCTGAACGCACTGTTCCGGCCCGGCCCGATGGACCTGATCCCGAGCTACGTCGCACGCAAAAGCGGCCGCGAACCGGTGGCCTACCCCGACCCGCGGGTGGAGCCGGTTCTCAAGGAAACCTTCGGCATCATGGTCTACCAGGAACAGGTGATGCAGATGGCGCAGATCGTCGGCGGCTACTCGCTGGGCGGCGCCGACCTGCTGCGCCGCGCGATGGGCAAGAAGGTTCCGGCAGAAATGGCCAAGCAGCGCGGCATCTTCCGCGACGGTGCGATGCAGAACGGCGTGCCCGGGAAAAAAGCCGACGCGATCTTCGACCAGATGGAAAAGTTCGCGGGCTACGGCTTCAACAAGTCGCACGCGGCCGCGTATTCGCTGGTCGCTTACCAGACGGCCTGGCTGAAGACCCATTATCCCGCCGAGTTCATGGCCGCGACGCTGTCCTCCGACATGGACTCGACCGACAAGCTGGTGCAGTTCATCGAGGACGCGAAGGGCACGGGCCTCACGGTGCTGCCACCCGACGTCAACGCGTCTAATTACCACTTCGTCGCGAACCCGGGTACCGGCAACGCTGCGCGCGACTCGATCCGCTATGGCCTCGGCGCCATCAAGGGCGTCGGGCGCGCGGTGTGTGAAGCCGTCATGGCGTCGCGCGCGTCCGGCGGCCCATTCCGCGATCTTGCCGATTTCTGCGCGCGCATGGGTTCGGGCAAATTGAACAAGCGGGTGTTCGAGGCGCTGATCCAGTCCGGCGCGCTGGACGCGCTCGGCCCGAACCGCGCGACGCTCACGGCGCAGCTTCCCGAGGCGGTGAAGGCCGCCGAGCAAAGTCTGCGCGACCGCGAGGCGGGCCAGAACGACATGTTCGGCGCAGCGCTGGCGCCGGTTGCCAGCGTCGCGATCACCACGCCGCCGCAAGCGCCGTGGACGCTGGAACGGAAGCTGGCAGGCGAGCGCGCGACACTCGGCCACTACCTTTCCGGCCATCCGACCGATCCGTGGCGCGACGTGTTGATGCAGCTCGCGACCTGCCCCATCGGCGAAATCGCCCAGCATTACGAGCCGCCTGCGCCGCGCGGCAACGGCGATGGTGAGGAAAATCGTTTCCGGCGCACGCCGGAAACGCCGTGGACCGTTGCCGGCATGGTGGTCAGGGTGTTCCGGCACGGCGAGAGCGGTGCCGGGGTGCGGATCGAGGACTGGTCCGGCGCGATGACCACCAACTTCTTCCGCGACGCGATGGAGCAGTACGGCGCACTGGTGCAACCCGACGCGATCCTGGTGATCGAAGGCGGGCTCGCCTTCGATGACTTCCGCGGCGAACTGCGCGTGCGTGCGCGCCGGGTCTGGACCCTTGACCAAGCCTGCGAAGCCGGCGCGCGGGTGCTGCGCGTTGGCGTCAACGGCATCGGTGCGGGTTTCGTCGGGACCTTCAAACGCGCGCTGGCCGGCCACTGCGGCGGCCACACCCCGCTGCTGCTGACGGGCTATCGCAACGACACCGGTCGCGCCGACTTGCGGCTCGGCGACGATTGGCGCGTCCGCGTCGACACTGAACTTCTGCGCAGCCTGGCCGAGGTGCCCGGCGTCAAGTCTGTCGAGCCGGCGCTATCGCACCCGGGCACCGAGGGGTAGGGCGGACATCGTCCGCCGATGGACGAAAACCGCGCCGCCGCCCGGCGGGCAATGCCCGCCCTGCATGTGCGGGCTTCCATTGCCACGCCCGGTATAATCGACGTTTCGTCGACCTGACAGTGGGCATGCACCCCAATTATCTCGATTTCGAGCGGCCAATCGCCGAACTTGAAGACAAGCTGCGCGAATTGACCAGCGTCGGGCACGACAACGCCATCGACGTGGACGACGAAGTCGCCAAGCTGCGCGGCAAGCTGCGCGCCAAGACCGCGGAAATCTTCCGCGATCTCACGCCTTGGCAGATCACGCAGTTGTCGCGCCATCCCGGCCGTCCATATACCAAGGATTATCTCGCGGTCATCTGCGATGAATTCCACGAGCTCGCGGGCGACCGCATGTACGCCGATGACCCCGCGATCATCGGCGGGCTCGCGCGCATCGTCGGGCGTCCTGCGGTCGTGATCGGCCACCAGAAAGGCCGCGACATCAAGTCCAAGGTCCGGCGCAACTTCGGCATGCCGCGCCCGGAGGGGTACCGCAAGGCCCTGCGCCTGATGAAGCTTGCCGAGCGCTTCGGGATGCCCGTGGTCACCTTCATTGACACGCCCGGCGCGTATCCGGGTGTCGGCGCCGAGGAACGCGGCCAAAGCGAAGCGATCGCGCGGAACCTCGAGGAAATGGCCGAACTCAAGGTGCCGATCGTGTGCACCGTGATCGGCGAGGGCGGATCCGGCGGCGCGCTGGCGATCGGCGTCGGCGACCGCGTCAACATGCTGCAGTACTCGACCTATTCGGTGATTTCGCCCGAAGGCTGTGCATCGATCCTCTGGAAGAACGCCGGCCGCGCCAAGGACGCCGCCGAGGCACTGGGCCTCACCGCGCCGCGCCTGAAGGAACTCGGGTTGATCGACAAGGTGATCCGTGAACCGACCGGTGGCGCGCACCGCAACCCGCGCTCGATGGCGATCCGCCTCAAGGCCGTGCTGCTGAACGAACTCGACGAGCTGCAGGCGCTGCCCGCCGCAACGTTGCTCGAGCAGCGTTACCAGCGCCTGCGCAAGTATGGTACC
>JBOHYX010000118.1:0-7154 GCA_050738115.1 Rhodanobacteraceae bacterium | reverse complement strand
GGGACCCGGGACCCGGGACTCGGGACTCGGGACTCGGGACTCAGGAATCAGGACTCGGGAATCGAGGACGGGGTCGGAGCCCGTCGAGCATTGCAACGCTGCTTTGCCGGCGGCGCTCGTGCGATGAGGGGGCGCCGAGAGCCATTCCACCATTGGATTTGCCCTGCGGCAATTCGAGAACGAGAAAGCTAATCCTTTTCCGAGTCCGGAGTCCCGAGTCCCGAGTCCCGGCTATTGTGTCCCGACTCACGGCCCTTGCGCGAACTGCCGAGCTTGCGCGTCAGGGTGTTTCGTCCAAGCCCGAGCGCGGCGGCCGCCTTTTGGCGGTGGCCGGCGTGCGCCGCGAGGGCAGCGTCGAGCAGTACCCGGTCGAAGCGCGCGCGTGCCTGCGCGTGAAGGTTGTTCGTGTCTGCGGCGAGCTCTGCGTCGGCCCAGGTCCGCAGCGCCGATTCCCACGCCAGCGTCACGCCGGCGGGTGCTGGACCGGCATGCGCGCCGCCCGTATCGAGGTCTTCCGGGCGGATCGCGTTGCCCGGCGCGATCACCGCCAGACGCCGACACAGGTTTTCAAGCTGGCGCACGTTGCCGGGAAAATCACGTTTCGCGAGCGCGTGCAACGCGGTCTGCGTGAAGCGCTTTTCGGGCAGCTTCAGCTCGCGGGCAGCCAGTGCGAGGAACGCCCGGGCCAGCAGCGGAATGTCGCTGCGCCGTTCGCGCAGGTCTGGCAATCGGATGCGCACCACGTCGAGGCGATGCATGAGGTCGGCGCGGAATTCGCCGCGGGCGACCCGGGCGTCGAGATCCTGATGGGTCGCGGCCAGCACGCGCACATCGCTCTGGATCAATTCCCGCCCGCCGACGCGATAGAACCCGCCCCCCGACAGCACCCGCAGCAAGCGCGTCTGCAGGACAAGCGGCATGTCGCCGATTTCATCGAGGAACAGCGTGCCGCCCTCGGCCTGCTCGAAGCGGCCGGCCGTGCGCCGCTGCGCGCCGGTGAAGGCGCCGGCTTCGTGCCCGAACAGTTCCGATTCCAGCAGTTCGGCGGGGATCGCCGCGGTGTTCAGTGCCACGAACGGCCGCGTGCCGCGTGCGCTTTCACGGTGCAGCGCGCGGGCGACCAGTTCCTTGCCGGTGCCCGTCTCGCCCGTGATCAGGACGTTGAGGTCGCTTGCGGCGACACGCCCGATCAGGCGGAACACCTCGCGCATCGGTGCGCTGGCGCCGAGCAGCGTATCGCGCGGCAGCACGTCGGTCGCCGCATCGATGCCGTGCGGTGAATCGCCGAGCGCGCGCCGCACGGATGCCAGCGCGACCGCGAGGTCGAACGGCTTGGGCAGGTAATCGGCCGCGCCGTCGCGATACGCGGCGGCGGTGGTCGCGACATCGGTATAGGCGCTCATCACGATCACGGGAAGCTCCGGATGGGCCTTTTTCACTTCGCGCAGCAGGGCCAACCCGTCGGTTCCGGGCAAGCGTACGTCGCAGACCAGCAGATCGGGCGTCGCCTGTCGCAGCGCGCGGCGCACGTCTTCGGCGTCGGCGAATCCGGTGACATCGTGGCCGGCATCGCGCAGCGCCGTCGCCAGCACGAAGCGCACCGCACGATCATCATCAACCACGTATATCCCGGTCATCGCGATTCTCCTGAGCGCGGATGCCGCGGCAACCACAGCACGAAACGCGACCCGTGTCCGCGCGGCTGCCAGGTCAGGTCGCCGCCATGCTCGCGCGCGATCTCGCGGGCCAGCGCGAGACCAAGCCCGGTGCCATCGGCGCGTCCGGTCACCATCGGCTCGAACAGGGTTGTCGCGAGCGCGTCGGGCACGCCATCGCCGTCGTCCTCCACCTCGATCCGCAACGCCGGAACCCGCTGGCCGCGCGCATCGCGCCAGCCGGCTTCGGCGCGGCTCCGCAGCACGACCCGCCGCGCATGGGCTTCGAGGGCGTTGCGCGCCAGGTTCAACACCGCCTGCAGCAGGTGGTCGGGGTCGCCGCGCCACGCCGGCAGCGTCGGATCGTAGTCGCGCACGATTTCGACGTCGCCGCGTCCGGCGTCCACGAGCTGGATGACGCGTTCGAGCAACGCGTGCAAGTTCACCGCGCGGGTCGGCATCGCGGTGCGGGTGCCCAGCAGGCGCCCCGACAGTGTGGCGAGACGGTCGGACTCGGCGCGGATCAACCGCGCAAGTTCGCGCTGTCGCGCGTCGCCCGCGCCCTGCTCCAGAAGCTGTGCGGCGCCTGAAATCGCGGCCAGCGGATTGCGCACCTCGTGTGCGAAGCCGCGCAGCGATTCCGACACCCGCGCGTTACCGGACGCGGGTGCGGCCGGGTGCGCCTCGACGAGCACGCCGCCCGTGAACGGCGTGAACGTGAAGTCCAGGCGTGCTTCGCTTCCGGGTGTCGCACACACCACGGCATTGGAGAGTACCCGTGTGATGTCGTCATCCAGCGCGCGCCTTGCCGTCCGCTGCAGCCGCTCGCCGTCGGGCTTCAGCCCGGCGAGCGTGCGGCCCCTGAGTCGCGATGAGCCAACCCCGGTGCGCTCGGCAAACGCGACATTGATCCGGACGACCCGCAGGGCGCCATCCAGCCACACCACGCCGGTCGAGAGGTGTTCGATGGGGTCGAAGTCTGGACTGGTGCGTGCCACTGCACCAATCTAGTGCGTCAGCTGGAGCGCGACAACCACGGCTCGCGTACTCAGCGTGCCACCCGGAACGTGAGGTTGAACCGCCGTGCGCCGGTCAGCGGATGTTCGCCGTCCCGGATCGGCAGCACGCCGTGATAAACCATTCGCGAGGCGCCGCCCCAGACCACCACGTCGCCGTGCGTGACCGGCACGCGCCGTGGCGGCGCCTTGCGCGCGAGGCCGCCCCACAGGAACGTCGCCGGCAGCCCCAGCGATACCGAGACGATCGGCGCGCGGCGATCGCGTTCGTCGTAGTCGCGGTGCAGGGTCAACCGCGTGCCGACGTCGTAACGGTTGATCAGGCACACATCGGGCGCGTACGTGGCAAAACCGGCTTCGCTCGCCGCCGCGCGCGCAAGCTGCGCGAACAGCGGCGGCACCGCGGGCCACTGCCCGCCGGATTCGGGGTCGGTGTCCGTGTACCGGTAGCCGTGCCGGTCGCTGAACCAGCCGACCTCGCCGCAATTGGTCATCGCGACCGACATCACCTTGCCACCTGGGGTCACGAGGCGCCGGAAGGGCGACTCGCCGGCGACGCGCCCGAGCGCATCCAGCAGCGCACTGGCACGTTCCAGCGCGAACCCCCGCAGCAGCCACGCGCCCGGCGCGAGCGCTTCGCGGGCGATGAGGGCGTCGGCAAACAACGGCAGCATCGATGAGGCCAGGTGACCATTGTCGATCGCCAGGCACACGATTGGTCATTCGGGGTCCGTCGCCGGTATTCCGCGCGGCATCGGCATGGCTTCGGCGCCGCTCCGGCGCCGTTCATGTTGTTCGCGCCCGGTTCGATGCGCGTTCATCGGGGCGGCTCAAGATGGACATCGACAGGACGTCCGGTGCAACAGCCGTGCGCCCTGTTGCGGCGCCCACCGCCCGCGTGCCGATTCTCGAATCCGGCGGCGGGAAACGGGCGCTACGTGGAGCGCCCAAGCGTCCACGGCCGACCACCCAGGACAAGGAGTCGCATCATGAAAAGCCGCCTCACAGTCGCGATCGCATCGCTCGTCATCGCTGCCGCGGGCACCGCCGCCTACGCGCAGGCCCCGCAGCAAACACCCCCGGCAACCCAGCCACCCATGGCGTCGGCGCCGATGACCGCCAATACGCCGGCTACTGGTTCGTCGTCCGCCGGTATGGCGTCCACCGGAAACGGCATGTCGAACAGCAAGATCGACCACAAGATCAAACAGGCGCTGACCGCGGACGGCGTCACCGCCACCCACGTCAAAGTGTCCTTCAGCGACGGTACCGCGACGCTGACCGGCAGTGTCTTCAGCCATGCCGACATCGCCAAGGCCAAGAAGGCAGCGATGGGTGTGCACGGTGTCACGCAAGTCGACACCTCCGGCCTGCATTCGAAGAAGGGCTAGGACCCCGGGGCGCCAGCCAAGCCAAGGGCTGATCGACCCGCAGATCATCGTGTTTGGTGCAATGGGCGGTGGCCTCGCGTGGGCCACCGCCGCGCCGCGTCAGATGCTGTAGTACATCTGGTATTCGAGCGGGTGGGTCGAGGCGCGATACGCCGTGACTTCCTTCATTTTCACGCCGATGTAGGCGTCGATGAAGTCGTCGCTCATCACGCCGCCCGCCTTCAGGAACTCGCGGTCGCGGTCGAGCGCTTCGAGTGCGCGATCGAGCGACGCGCACACCTGCGGGATGTTGCGCTCTTCTTCGGGCGGCAGGTCGTAGAGGTCCTTGTCCATCGGCGCGCCGGGATCGAGCTTGTTCAAGATTCCGTCGAGCCCGGCCATCATCAACGCGGTGAAGGTGAGGTAGCCCGAATTCATCGGATCGGGAAAGCGCACTTCGATGCGGCGGCCCTTCGGGTTCGCCACGTACGGGATGCGGCACGAGGCCGAGCGGTTGCGCGCCGAATACGCCAGCATCACCGGCGCCTCGAAGCCCGGCACCAGGCGCTTGTAGGAGTTGGTGGTGGAGTTGGCGAACGCGTTGATCGCGCGCGCGTGCTTGAAGATGCCGCCGATGTAGTTGAGCGCGAGCTGCGAGAGCCCGCCGTACAGGTCGCCCGCGAACAGGTTCTTGCCGTCCTTCGACAATGACTGGTGGACGTGCATCCCGGATCCGTTGTCGCCGACCACGGGCTTGGGCATGAAGGTGGCCGTC
Organism: Rhodanobacteraceae bacterium; assembly: GCA_050738115.1. Classification (GTDB taxonomy): domain Bacteria; phylum Pseudomonadota; class Gammaproteobacteria; order Xanthomonadales; family Rhodanobacteraceae; genus 66-474. Next base: position 2,338 of record JBOHYX010000118.1, on the reverse strand, counting down.
TTGCCGTGCGCGTGCGCGACGTTCCTGACCACGTACTTCATGGTCTGCAACTCGTCGGCCTTGTGCAGGAGGGTGTTGAAGCGCACGCCGATCTCGCACTGCCCGGCGTTGCCGACTTCGTGGTGGTGCACCTCGACGGTCTGGCCCAGCGATTCGAGCACCGCGCACATCTCGGCGCGGAGATCCGCCAACGAGTCGACCGGCGGCAACGGAAAATAGCCGCCCTTTACGCCCGGGCGGTGGCCATGGTTGCCGGCGTCGTACTTGTAGCGCGAGCTCCACGCGGCTTCCTCGGAGCCGATTTCGTAGAACACGCGGCCCATGTCGTTCTGCCAGCGCACCGAGTCGAAGATGAAGAACTCGGGCTCCGGGCCGAACAGCGCGGTGTCGGCGACGCCGGTGGACTTGAGGTGCGCCTCGGCGCGGCGCGCGATCGAGCGCGGGTCGCGGCCGTAGGCCTGCATCGTCGAGGGCTCCAGCACGTCGCACGCGACGTTCATCTGCTTGCGCGCGGCGAACGGATCGACGCACGCCGTGTCCGGGTCGGGCATCAGGATCATGTCCGACTCGTTGATGCCCTTCCAGCCCGCAATCGACGAGCCATCGAACATCTTGCCGTCATCGAACGTCGCAGCATCGATGGCGTGGGCCGGAAAGCTGACGTGGTGCTCGACCCCGCGCATGTCGGCAAAGCGCAGGTCGATGAACTCGACAGCTTCGGAATGGATTGCTTCAAGAATCTGTTCGCTGCTCATGGCGGTCTCGGTGGGGGTTGGGATGGCTATCGTGTGCAAGCGGCGTGCCCAGGCGTGCAGGCATTCAAATCAGTGGGTTGCGTTCACGCATCGGGTCATTCGCACCGAATGCGTGCGCGCGACGCACTGTATAGGTGATTGCTGCGGGCGCGGTCCAGCGTGAATCGTCACATCAGTCTTGCGCCCGGTGGCACCGGCCGGTCCGGCACGCACAGAGCGACGTTGCCGTCGGCATCGTGGAAACCCGTGACGAGGCATTCGCTCATCAGCGGCCCGATCTGCTTCCTGGGGAAGTTGACGACGCCGACCACGAGCTTGCCGACGAGATCCTCCGGCCGGTACAGGCCGGTGAGCTGCGCGCTGGATTTCCGGACACCGATCTCCGCGCCGAAATCGACCTGCAATACGTAGGCCGGCTTGCGCGCCTCGGCGAACACGCGCGCGTCGATGACCCGGCCCACGCGCAGCTCGACCTTCGCGAAATCGTCCCAGCCAATCGTATCCATCGCCTGTCTCCGAAACCGGCATACTAGCCGCCCATGCGTACCGGGGACGACATGCGGGGCAACGCGGCCGCGCCCGCATGGACCCGCGAATGGCCGCTTCCGGTCGCGCTCGCGATCCTGATCGCGGGCTGGCTGCTGAAACCGGCGTACGCGCTGAACGGCGCGTCGAACGTGGCGGTCGCCCTCGCCTTCGCGGCCTTCTTCATCGGTGCGCTGCTGGCGGCGATCCTGGCGACCCACCACGCGGAACACCTGGCCAGCCACTTTGGCGAACCCTACGGCACGCTGATGCTGACGCTGTCGGCGATCTCGCTCGAGATCGCGACGGTGGTCACGGTGATCCTGCACAACGCCGACAATCCGACGTTCGGGCGCGACACGATGTTCTCCGTCGTGATGATCGTGCAGAACGGGATCATCGGCACGGCGCTGCTGCTGGGCGGCCTTCGCCATCACGAGCAGACCTACAACCTGCGTGGCGCCAAGGCGTACCTCAGCCTTCTGATTCCGCTCGCGACGCTGGCGCTGATCTGGCCCGATTTCACCGTCACGACCGGCGAGGGCACCCTGTCGCTGGTGCAGAAGGTGTTCCTGCTGGTGATGTCGCTGCTGCTGTACGCGGCGTTCCTGGTGATCCAGACGCGCACCCACACCAGCTTCTTCGTCGCCGAGGGCGAGGCGATCGACCAGCCGCCCGCGCATCCGGACGCGGCGCACGGCTGGACGGCGCACGCGGTGCTGCTGGTCGTCTACCTGGTGCTGGTGGTGCTGCTGGCCAAGCAATTCGCGCTGCCGCTCGAGACCGGCGTCGCGCGCCTCGGCATGCCCGAGACACTGGCCGGGTTCGCGGTCGCGGTATTGGTGCTGGCGCCGGAAGGCATCGCCGCGATCCGCGCCGCGCGCCTCAACCAGATGCAGCGTGCGATGAACATCAGCCTCGGCACGGCGCTATCCACCATTGCGCTGACCGTGCCGGCGATCCTGCTGATCGACCTGTTCCTCGGGCGCACCGCGGTCCTTGGCCTGAGCCCGGCCAATATGATGATGCTGGTGCTGACTTTCGGCGTGTCGATCCTG
>JBOHYX010000117.1:0-7229 GCA_050738115.1 Rhodanobacteraceae bacterium | reverse complement strand
GCGGTGACGCGTTTGGAACGAGCCATATGCCCCATTCGAAGCAGCTTTTGTTGACCTGATTAACTCCAATTCTTTCTTACCTCGTCATTCCGGGGCTGCCCGCGCCCTTTGCGGGCAGAACCCGGAATCCAGCTCTTTCACACCCGGAACGGGAGCTGGATTCCGCGTTCCTCCGCCGATGACGCTCGGCAGCGGCCCCGGAATGACGACGATGAAGTGGCCCGCGCCAACCTGCTGGCTCAACTGCGGGGCTACTGGCCCCGATCGCACTTGTACGGCTGGCGTTGCGGGGCGGATGCTAGCATCCCGGGCTTTCAATACTTGAACCTGATTCCGATGCCCAGCCTTTGGGACAAGCTGGCCCGCCGCGCGAAACCCGCCGATTCGGCGTCCGCGCCGGACCGGAGCGAGGGCGACCGCGGCGCCGTCGAGCAGCCAGGCGGCGCGGCCGAACACCAGCCCACGCCCGCGGAGGCGCCCCTGCCCAACGTCGCGGCCGGCCCGGAGGACCTGCTCGTGGCCGGGACGCCACAGCGGCGCGGATGGCGCGACCGGCTGGCGACCAGCGGCTTTGCACAAGGATTGTCCTCGCTGTTTTCGCGCAACCCGGCGCTTTCCGACGATCTGCTGGACCAGCTCGAAATCACCCTGCTGACCGCCGACGTCGGCGTGGCCACGACCAGCGGGCTGATCGACGACCTGCGCCAGCGCATGCACAAGCGCGAGTTCGCCGATGCCACGGCGCTGCGCGAGGCGCTGCGCGCGCGACTCGTCGCGCTGCTCGAGCCGGTGGCGGGGCCGCTCGACGTCGGCGGCCGCAAGCCATTCGTGCTGTTGGTGGTTGGTGTCAACGGCGTCGGCAAGACCACCACCATCGGCAAGCTGGCGCGGCGCTTCCACGACGAGCGACGCGACGTGCTGCTCGCGGCTGGCGACACCTTCCGCGCCGCGGCGGTCGCGCAATTGCAGGAGTGGGGCGCCCGCCTCGGGATTCCGGTGTGCGCGCAGGGCCAGGGCGCGGACTCGGCGAGCGTGATTTTCGATGCGCTGCAGATGGCCGTCGCGCACGGCAACGACGTGCTGATCGCCGATACCGCAGGGCGCCTGCACACGCGCGCGGGATTGATGGACGAGCTCGCCAAGGTCAAGCGCGTGATGGGCAAGCTCGATCCCGAGGCGCCGCACGCGGTGCTGCTGGTGATCGACGGCACGACCGGCCAGAACGCGATCAACCAGGTCCGCCAGTTCATCGACGCGGTGGGGGTCTCCGAGCTTGCCGTCACCAAGCTCGACGGCACCGCCAAGGGCGGCGTGGTGTTCGCGCTGGCGCGCGAATTCGGCCTGCCGATCCGCTACGTGGGCCTGGGCGAACGGGCCGAGGACCTGCGCCCGTTCGATCCGCGCGCGTTCGTCGACGGTTTGCTGCCAGGCTCCGCCTGAGGCTCACGGCCCAGATGACCGCGCTCGCATCCTGGCAACGGCACCGCCTGCGCTGGATCCTGACCGCGATCGGTATCGTGGTGCTCGCGCTGCTGGTCGCGCTCGCGGTCCACGTGTATGCGCTGTTGCAGCCCGAACGCTTCACCAGTCTGCTCGAACACGACCTCGCGGGGGCCGGGATCCGGCTCGAGATGCAGGCACCGGCCGAACCCCGGCTGTTTCCGCGCCCGGGTGTGCGGCTCCAGGCCTTCAGCCTCACCAACATCGGCGCGCGGACGCCGGTCCTGCGGGCGGAGGGGGCGACGATCGTGGTCCCGTGGCGCGCCGTGCTGCACGGCGAGCCGGCCATCGAGCGCGTCGAGGTTGACGCGCCGCGCATCGACCTCGGCCAGTTGCAGGCCCTGCTCGCCCGGCTTCCGCATCGGGCAGGACCGCCGCAGTTGCCGACGATCGCGACCGGCGTCCACATGGCGCAGGGTACCCTCAGCAACAACGGCACGCCGCTGCTGTTCCAGGTGACCCTCGATACCGGGGAACTGGTGCCCGGGCACACCTTCCGGATGGACGTGTCGGCGCGCACGGCGGCGGGCCGCAGTGTCGACGCCACGCTGTCCACGGTCCCCGCGGACGTCAAGAACGGCGCGATCGCGCTGGACCCGATCGAGCTTCGCTTCGCGAAGCAGGGCGGGATATCCATGCAACTCGCCGGACGCGGAAGCTGGAGCGGCGGCGAAAACTTCGCGCTGCAACTCCACGGCACGCTGCGGCATCCATCGTTTGCGCCGCCCGCGTCCGCCAAGCCGGCCCCCGCGGACACGGCGGCGACGCCGCATGACAACATCAGCGTCGACAACGTCGCGCTTGACATCCGGCCGGCGCATGGCGGCACGCCCCTCGACATAGCTCTGCAACTCGAGGGCAGCGACGCGCACGTCGATTTCCATCTGCAACCCACCGAGTTTGGACACTGGTGGCAACGCGTACTCGCGGCGTCGCCCGGGCATCCGGCGGGGCCACTGCCCTTCACCGGCACGGCGGCCGTCAAGAAACTCGACATCGGTCCGCTGAAGGCGACCGGCCTGCGCATCGAGGCGGACCCGGATCTGGCGCCCGCATCGACCGCGGCCCCCGCGAGCGCCTCATCGACTGCGCACTGATGGACGGCTTCGCGCATCGCCTGCTCCGCTGGCACCGACGACACGGCCGCCACGACTTGCCGTGGCAACATCCGCGCACGCCCTACCGCGTGTGGATATCCGAGGTGATGCTGCAGCAGACGCAGGTCGCAACGGTGATTGCGTACTTCGAGCGCTTCGTCGCGGCCTTCCCCGACGTGGCGACACTGGCCACCGCGGAAGAAGACCAGGTCCTGGCGCTGTGGTCGGGCTTGGGCTATTACCGCCGCGCGCGGTTCCTGCAGGAGGCCGCGCGCGAATGCATCGCAAGGCACGCCGGCGAACTCCCGCGCGGGTTCGACGCGGTCGCGGCGCTGCCCGGGATCGGGCGCTCCACCGCCGGCGCGATCCTCGCGCTCGGGTGCGGCCAGCGCCACGCGATCCTGGACGGCAACGTCAAACGCGTCCTGGCACGGGTCCATGGCATCCGCGGCTGGCCGGGCGAAAGACCGATCGAAAACGCGCTGTGGGCGCACGCCGAAGCACACACGCCCGCCACGCGGGTCGCAGACTACACGCAGGCGATCATGGACCTCGGCGCGACCGTATGTACGCGCAATCGTCCGCACTGCGACGCGTGTCCACTCGCCGCCACGTGCAGCGCGTATCGGGACCAACTCACCCGCGCGATTCCCGCGCCCCGGCCCGCACGTGTGCTGCCGGAAAAACACACCGTGTGGCTGGTGCTGCGCGACCGGCGCGGTCGGGTGCTGCTGCAACGCCGGCCGCCACAAGGCGTATGGCCGGGTCTCTGGAGCTTGCCGGAAGCCGCAGACGTCGCGGCTGCGCATCAGCGTGCGGCGTGCATCGCCGAGCTGGACGACGCGTGCGGAACCGTGCTGCCGCACGTCCGCCATGGGTTCACGCACTTCAGGCTGCTGGCCACGCCGGTGCTGTGGCGTGCTGCGCGACGCTGCCGCGCGATCGCCGACGACCCCGACTTGCGCTGGTGTTCGCGCAGCGGGATCGCGGCGCTGGGTATTCCGGCGCCGATCAGGAAGTTGCTGGGAGAAGTCTGAACCTGCGGTTTCCCCGCGAAACCGCAACGCACAATGGCCTCTGCCGCGCAGTCGTTTTGCGGGGGAGAAGGGGCTCCCTGGATGCACCGTCAAGGCCGGCGCCCGCTCACCTGATGGACGCTGGCGCAGCAGCCTTCGACTTGGCTTCGTCCTGCTTCACTTTCAGTTCGTCGACCGGCACGATCTTCATGATCTGGCAGCGCCGGGCCATTCCGCCTGGTCCGCCGAAGGTGACGAAGTCGAACCTGCTGTAGAAAGTGTGCGCCTGCGACGTCAAGCCGATCGCGTTGGCATAGGCGAGATCGACGCACGGCGTCTCGACGGTAACAAGGTACATCTGGTTGACGCCGAAGCGGATCGCCACGGTGTCCGGCGAGAGGTACTGGAATCCCGAGATCTGGTAGAAGCGCACATGATCGACGGGTGCTTCGGCGTACTGTTCGTAACGCTGGAGGTCGGCCCGCTCGGACGCGGTCTGCTGGGCCCACGCGGGCGCGATCACGACACTGGCCAGGAGCAACCCGCAAACGCCCCAATTCACGGCGGTTTTCATGTTGACCTGCCCCACGCCGAATCAGGTGTTTGTCACTATACTTGGGCTTCGACAACACGCAGTGAGCAGATGCTGACCGCCGGTCAAACCGACCGTCTCCACCGCAACCAAGGCAGTCCGTGGCCGTGTCCAGCGATGAAAAACTCTCCGGCGCGCCGGGTGCATCCGGCACGCAGACGGTGCGGCTGCCGCGGCCGCTCGAATGGATGGCGCGACCGCTCGCGCGCCTGTCCACCAGCCACTTCAACCTGCGCGTTGGGCTCACCAGCGACTCGAGCATCAGCGTCGTACTTATCGTGGCCGGCCTCTGGTATGGCCACATGCGCGTTCCGGCGGCAGTGCTGACGGTGGCGTGCGGGTTGTTTGCGTTCACCTTCATCGAGTACGCGGCGCACCGCTGGCTGTTCCACGGCAACACCGGGCCCTTCAAGGCCGGACATGACCATCACCACGACGATCCGCTCGGCTATGACGCCCTGCCGTTCTTCATGCCGCCGCTGTTCATGTGCATACTCGGCTTGTTGTTCTCGTTCGCACTGCCGGTCGGCTATGCGCTGTTGCTGGCCGGAGGCATCGCCGTCGGCTACGCCGCATACGGGTTGAGCCATGTCGCCATCCACGTGCACCGCTTCAAGAGCCCGCTGATGCGCCGCTGGGTCGGATTCCACAACATCCACCACTATCACCCCGACTACAACTTCGGCGTGACGACGGGGTTGTGGGATTACATCCTGGGCACGCGTTACAAGCGCCACCCGCGGCCGGCGGTGCGGCATTCCTGATTTCGAAGAGCTTGAAAAGCCTTTGACACGGATAGGAGCGGATAAAAGCGGAGAAGCTGGATTCCGGGTTCGACCTGCGATGGAGCTGCAGGTCGCCCCGGAATGACGAGGTGGAAAGGGGTCGGCGCATGGGGTATTTCTCGCAAGGTAAAGGAAAGCAGTATCCGCTTTGATCAGACTTGATGCGTGTCGAACGCTTCTGCTTTCCGCGGAGGGAGCTGGCCGAGTCGGCATGATCTTTCGCTGGGACTGCGACACTTCGTTCCTGGAGCGCTCCCGTGCGGCAGCCGCAATCGCGTATCATTCGCGTTTGCGTTGCCACCGGAGTGCCCATGGATCGTCGCGATTTCCTGAAGACCGCCAGTTTTTCCGCGCTTGCCGCCGGCGTGCTGTCGGGTACCACGGCCCTCGCGCGCGGCACGATGCCGGCGAGTGCCGCTTCATCGTTGGCGTCCGGCGCAGCCGGCAGCGCCGACTACTCGCTGCGCATCGCGACCGGCGTGCTGGAGCTCTCGGACGAAAAGTTCGTCTCCACCACTTTGTACAACGGCGACTTCCCGGGGCCGTTGCTGCGCTTCCGGCAGGGCCGGCCGACCGCCATCGACATCTTCAACGACACCGACCACGACGAGCAGGTGCACTGGCACGGCCAGTACCTGCCGGATGACGTCGACGGCGCCGACGAGGAACACACGCCGCCGGTGCCTGCGCACGGGCATCGCCGGGAAGTCTTCACACCCACGCCTGCCGGGCTGCGCTTCTACCACACCCACGTGCGCGCGGGCCCCGATCTTGGCCTGGGGCTTTACACGGGCCAGGCCGGCCCGGTGTACATCGATCCTGCGCACGACCCCGGCGCGTATGACCGCGAGGTGTTCCTGACGCTGAAGGAATTCCTGCCTTATCTCACGCGCATGGACGACGATACCCCGTTCATGCTGCCGGCAGGCATGGAGCTTGACCTCGTCACCGTCGCCGCGAACGCGGACCCGAATGCCGGCAAGGTGCCCCCGGGCTACGAACTCGCCTACGACGCGTTCGCGATCAACGGCAAGATGCTCGGCCACGGCGAGCCCATCCGCGTGAAGCGCAGCGAGCGCGTGATGCTGCACGTCGTCAACGCCAGCGCGACCGAAAACCGCAGCCTCGCCCTGCCCGGCCATACGTTCAAGGTGATCGCGCTGGACGGCAACCCGGTGCCGCACCCGGCCGAGGTACCCGTGCTGTGGCTCGGCACCGCCGAACGCGTGTCCGCGATCGTCGAGATGAACCATCCCGGCCTGTGGGTGCTCGGCGACACCACCGATTCGGACCGCGAGGGCGGCATGGGCATCGTCGTCGAATACGCGGGCGCGACGGGCGAGCCGCGCTGGCAGGCGCCCCCTGCGTTCAAGTGGGACTACCGCCGGTTTGCCGATCCGACGCGCCGGCCGCCACCACCCGACGAGACCATCGACATGCTGATCACCGCGCGGCAGAGCGCCGTCGACGGCTTCGATCAATACGCGATCAACGGCGTGCCGTTCGACATGCAAACCATGCCGGTGATGCGCAAGCTGAAACTCGGGCGGCGTTATCGGCTGCGCTTCCGCAACGCCAGCGATGACATCCATCCGCTGCACCTGCACCGTCACAGCTTCGAGATCACAAGGATCCACGGCCAATCGACCGCCGGCGTGATGAAGGACGTGGTGCTGGTGCCGCCGTTCCAGACTACAGAAGTCGATTTCACCGCCGACCTGCCCGGCCTCACGCTGTTCCACTGCCACATGCAGCAGCACATGGACTACGGATTCATGGCGCTGTTCGAGACGGTGTGAGCGCCACGTTCGGCCGGCCGACGGCGTTCGGATGTGATCCTGTTTCCAGTTCGACGGCGGACCATTTGCCCACAAAGGTTGGTCATTCCGGGGCTGCCCGCAGCTTCACCGCGGGCAGAACCCGGAATCCAGCTCTTGACCCGATACAGGAGAAGCTGGATTCCGGGTTCCATCGCCGATGAAGGCGGCGATGGCCCCGGAATGACGAAGTTTTTGTAACTCGCGAAGTGAAAATCGAATCACTTGCTGGCAACCTCCACGTTCGTGCGGGTGTTCGCCGCGGCGGACAGCTCCTGCATCTGCCCGGCGGTGAGGTCGTGGCGCTGCTCGAGGTTCTCGTAGATCGCCGGCCCCACGGCTTGCCGGAAGCGCCGGGCGAGGACGTCATAGCCGATCGGGTACGCGGCGAACGCGCTGCGGTTGCCCAACACCATCGCGAC
>JBOHYX010000116.1:0-7326 GCA_050738115.1 Rhodanobacteraceae bacterium | reverse complement strand
AAGCCGTCAAAGTCGGCCTCACTACGTTTTCGATGACCTCGCCGATTTGTTGGCTGTGATAAGTGAAAAGCGTGTCGTGAAAGGCCGTCTCCTTCCAGTTCCAGTGCCCTGAACCGGGCGCGACACCGGGCCAGAGGTTGACGGTTGTCTGCGCGTGAGCACTGCTGCACGCCAGCACGCCAATTGCAATGGCGCAGATGGTCTTGAAACTCATGTTCAGCCTCCGCTACAAGAGCCCCTAGCTGAATTGCGCTGCAACGACAACTCGAACAAGGACATCCAGTTGGAGACAGTGAGTCCGTCGACCGCGGATCGGTCGCGCCGACCTCACGACCGCAGACCCCGTGTCCAGGCTTCCGAAATCGGACGCCCGCGCAAGATGTCGTCGACCACCAGAATCGCCCGGTGGTCGTGATCGCTGTACATGGCCTCGATGTTGACGCCCGCATCGGCCATCCGGCGCGTCAGCAGCCCGAGTTGGCCCGGCGTGTCCTGCCGCAGGCGCTGCGCGAGGACGTCGCGCTCGGCGGCGACGCGAATGCCGGCGGATTCCAGTGCGCGCCGGGCGGCCGCGCCGTCCGCGAACAGGAAGTGCGCGACTCCGTTGTCGTCCGCGAGCCAGGCTCCGCCGCCGTCGATGCTCACGCCCGCGCGGCCCAGGGCTTCCGCCATCGAGGCGAGCGCGCCGGGACGGATTCTGCAGGACGATCGTCAGGTCTTTCACGTGGGTCTCCTCGATGGGCTGTTCGGGCACGCCGCGTCGGCTCGACTCATGGGCGGCCGTGGTACGGCGCGATCATCGTCCCACTTGAAGCTTCCGCGACGCTTCGTTTATTATCAAACCATGGATGTTGAAGACACCGATGTCCCTGTATCGGCGGTGGCCACGGCCATCGCCGAGCCCGCGCGCACGCGCATGTTGTGCTCGTTGCTGGACGGTCGCGCGCGCACCGGCACGGAGCTTGCGATCATCGGCGGCGTGAGTGCGTCGACCGCGAGCACGCATTTGGCGAGACTGGTCGAGCGGCAATTGGTCAGGGTTCAGGCACAGGGACGGCATCGCTATTACAGCCTGAAGGACCGCGACGTCGCCGCAGCACTCGAGGCGCTGACGGTCGTCGCGGGAGCCACGCACAAACGGTTCAAACCCCACACGCAGGAGCGCCTGCGCGCGGCGCGCACCTGCTATGACCACATGGCCGGCGCGCTGGCCGTTGCGTTGCACGACCGCCTGTTCGAGGTGGGCTGGTTGTCGAGGGGCGGTGGCGGCGACTACGACGTGACGGCGCAGGGGGTCGATGCGTTCGCGTCGATGAACGTGGATGTTGCCGCAGCGCGTGCGACCCGCCGCCATTTCGCCAGCGCCTGCCTCGACTGGAGCGAGCGCCGGCCGCACCTCGCGGGCGCGCTCGGTGCGGCACTGCTCGCAAGTGCGCTGACCCGCGGGTGGATGACGCGCGATCTGGACAGTCGAGCCCTGCGCGTCACCGCGCGCGGGCGGCGGGCGCTTCGCGATCGCTTCGACATCGTCGCGTGATGGGTGTCGTCCCGACGGCGCTTCAGACCCTGGGCCGTCGGCGCCCGAAGATCAGCGAGGCGATGAACAGGATGATGAAGACGACGAACAGGATCCACGCGATCTCGCTCGAGATGGCGGAGACGTTGAAAAAGCCCAGGGCGCCTGCGATCAGCACGATGATCAGGAACACGGCGGCGTAGTAGAGGATGCGGTTCTCCTCGTGCGGCACGACGGCAGCCGCCTCCGCGACTTGCGGAACGGAAGGATCGGCTTCGCACTGCGTGCAGGGGATCGCAAAAAGCCTCCGGGAAGCGGATCCGTCCGCTTGCCCGGAGCAGACCCGCTACGTCATTCGCGATGCGCGGCGGGTTACCGGCCCGGTGCGGAGGGGTGCACCCGGAGGTCGGTGTGGCGCCGTCCATGGCGCCGATCCTTCCCTGGAATCATTCCTTCCGTGGAGCGCTTCCGTCCTTGGAGCGATTGCGGGAGAGGTGTCCCGACGGATCGCCGTCGGTGGTTCGCACGGTGACGTTCATGTGTGGCCGTACACCGGTGTGAATCGCAATGCCACCCGACCTTAGCCAACGAAAAATGAGCGACCGTTGAACCGCGGCCTGATCCGATATCGGGTTCATTCAGCGTGGTGTCCACGGGATGGCTGGAATTCGCACCAGTGCTGGCGTTGGCAGAATCGCCATCGTGGCGATGCGGCGCTTGTGCCTTCAGCGGGCGTTGGGATTGGCGTCAAGGAACCGTCAGCGCAACACCGTCCGCAACCACGTCGCGAGCCTATACGCCAAGATCGGCGTCAACCGGCGCAGCGCAGCCGTGGTGTGGGGCCGCGAGCGCGGCCTCGCCGCGTTCTGACGCGCGCGTGATTACCGACCTCGTTGCGTCCAGGTGTCGCGCAGGCTGACGGTGCGGTTGAACACCGGCCGCTCGCGCGCATGGTCGTGGCGGTCCGCCACGAAATAGCCGGTGCGTTCGAACTGGAACGGCTGCTCGGGTTCGGCATCGCGCAACGAGGCTTCCAAGTGCCCGCGCACGCTGCGCCGCGAATCCGGGTTCAGGTGCTCGAGCCAGGTCTTCCCGTCGGATTCGTCGTCCGGATCCGGCGTGTCGAACAGGCGGTCGTACAGGCGCACTTCGGCTGCGAATGCGTGCGACGCGCTGACCCAGTGGATCGTGCCCTTGACCTTGCGGTTGGCGCCGGGCAGGCCTTCGCGCGAATCCGGATCGAGCGTGCAGCGGAGCGCCGTCACGTTGCCGTCCGCGCCCTTGACGACTTCCGCGCATTTCACGATCCCGACGCCGCGCAGGCGCACCTCGCCGCCCGGTACCAGCCGCTTGAATCCCTTCGGCGGAACCTCGGCGAAGTCCGCGCGTTCGACCAGGAGCTCGCGGGAGAACGGCACTTCGCGGGTGCCGAGGCTTGTGTCCTTCGGGTGGTTGGCAAGGACCAGCGTTTCCGCGCGATCGGGCGGCAGGTTGGTGAGCGTGACGGGCAGGGGGTCGAGCACCGCCATGCGGCGCGGTGCGTGGGCGTCGAGATCCTCGCGCACGCGGCCTTCCAGCACGCCGAAATCGATCACGCTGTTCTGCTTGGATACTCCCGCGCGTTCCCAGAAGGTGCGGATTGCGGCGGCCGGAAAGCCGCGCCGGCGCACGCCCGCGAGCGTCGGCATCCGCGGATCGTCCCAGCCGTCGACGCGGCCGCTGGCGACCAGCTCGGCAAGCTTGCGCTTGCTCATCACCGTGTACGAGAGGTTGCCGCGCGCGAACTCGATCTGGCGCGGTTTCGAGGGGTGCGTGCGCAGGCCCTTGTCGACCAGCGGCTGCCACAGCTCGGGATGGTTCGGCAGGTCGACGTGGTCGACGCACCAGTCGTAGAGCGGACGTCGATCCTCGAATTCGAGCGTGCAGAACGAGTGCGTGATGCCTTCCAACGCGTCGGAAAGCGAGTGCGCGAAGTCGTACATCGGATAGATCGGCCAGGTGTCGCCGGTGTTCTGGTGGGGCACCTTGCGGATGCGGTACAGCGCCGGATCGCGCAGGCTGATGTTGCCGGAGGCCATGTCGATCTTTGCGCGCAGCGTGCGCGAACCGTCGGCGAATTCACCCGCGCGCATGCGCCGGAACAAGTCGAGGTTTTCCTCGACGGAGCGGTTGCGCCACGGCGACTCGCGGCCGGGTTCGGTGAGGGTGCCGCGGTAGGCACGCACCGCGTCGGGATCGAGGTCGTCCACGTAGGCGTTGCCGTCGGCGATGAGCTTCAGTGCCGCGCGATGGAACACCTCGAAGTAGTCCGACGCGTGGCGCAGTTCGGCCCATTCGAATCCCAGCCAGCGCACCGACTGCTTGATGCCTTTGGCGAAAGCCGGATCCTCCTTGCCGGGATTGGTGTCGTCGAGGCGCAGGTTGCAGGCGCCGCCGAATTCGCGGGCGATCCCGAAGTCGAGGCAGATGGCCTTGGCGTGGCCGAGGTGCAGATGCCCATTCGGCTCCGGGGGAAAGCGCGTTTTCGGGCCGCCGCGCAGCCGGCCAGCTTCACGGTCCGCGAGCACGATCTGGCGGATGAAATGGGTCGGGGCGGATGAGGGCTCGGTTGCCATGGACGGTCCAGCAAACATCGAAGCCGCGCAGTTTACCGGGTGTCGGAAAAAACGCCTGCTCCAGTGCCAGTTCGGAGCGGCTGTTGCAAAAAGTCAGGCCATGGACGGCCGTTCTGTGTCCCGAGGCGCCGGCAAAAGCCCCTGCTCCAGTGCAGGTTCGGGGCGGCTGTTGTCAAAGTCAGGTCAAGGACGGCCGTTCTGGTGCTGGTGAACCGAGGATCGTGAGCGTTGCCGGCGATGTTCCACGAAGCAGCGATCACGGACGATCGCATCAAAACGTGCTAGCTTGAGGGCATGCGAGTGGTCTATCACGCCGAAGGCATCGTCGACGCGCACCTGGTCAAGGACGCGCTGGAGCACGCGGGCATTCCGGCCTTCATCAACGGCGAATACCTGATCGGCGGCGTCGGACAGTTGCCGGCGCGCGACTTCCTGGCGGTGAGCGTCCCGGACGTGTTCGTGGAGGATTCCGGTCCGGTGGTGCGCGAGATCACCGACATGCTGCGCGCGCCGGTTGCGGAGGAACCGCAGCCCGAGGACGCCAAGGCGCCCGATGGAACGCGGGTGATACCGGAGCCCGAGGACGCCAAGAAGCCCGATGGAACGCGGGTGCGCCATCCGCTGCGCCTGCGGCCCTGGCCGGCTTGAACCGGGCCGATGCCGACATCGATCCGGGGTTGCACGCGCGCCTGTCCGCGCTGATCCGCGATGTGCCCGACTTCCCGCGTGCGGGCGTGATGTTCAAGGACATCACCCCGCTGGTCGCGGACGCGCACGGATTTCACGATTGCATCGCCGCGCTGGCCGCGGGCTGCCACGCTGCCCGGCTCGATACGGTGTGCGGCATCGAAGCGCGCGGGTTTATCTTTGGTGCCGCGCTGGCGCACGCCCTCGGTACCGGGTTCGTGCCATTGCGCAAGGCCGGCAAGTTGCCGGCGACGACACTCGGCGTCGATTTCGATCTCGAGTACGGGCAGGCGCGGCTGGAAGTCCATGCCGACGCCGTGGCGCCGGGTGCGCGCACGCTGCTCGTCGATGATGTGCTGGCGACCGGCGGCACGCTCGTCGCGGCACGCGAACTGCTGCGACGCCTTGGCGCCGAAGTCGTCGCCGCTGCGGTGGTGGTGGAACTCACGTTCCTCAATGGCCGCACGCGCTGGCCGGATGGAGTGCCGCTGCGTGCCTTGGTCCAGTTCTGATTCCATTTCCAGTTCGATAGTGTCTCATCTTCCCCAAAAATGGTCGTCATTCCGGGGCTGCCCGCGCCGTCTGCGGGCAGAACCCGGAATCCAGCGGTTGGCGTCGATGAACGAAAAACTGGATTCCAGGTTCCATCGCCGATGAAGCCGGCGATGGCCCCGGAATGACGATGTTTTTGTGGCTGATGAAGTGGAAATGGGGGAAAATCCCTCAGCCGCGCGGCGCGGCCTGATTGACGCTCGGCCGCTGCGCCAGCACCACCTCGGTATGGAAGGGCTCGCCCGCGCGCAGCCCGGAAATCTCCACGGTGCTTCCGGGTTTCATTTCGGCCTCGCGCGCACGCAGCTCGGTGGGATCGATGATGGGCTGCTTGCCCATCTTGAGCAGGATGTCGCCGGGTTGCAGCCCGGCGCGCGCCGCTGGGCCGCCGGGGTAGACGTACGCGATGGCGGCGCCGCGCGCCGCGGCCGGCAGCCCCGAATCGGCCGACACGATCACCGCGCCGACCTCCACGCCCAGCCAGCCGCGCACCACGTGACCGTGTTCCACGATCTGCTCGAGCACGCGTTTGGCGGTGCGCACCGGGATCGCGAAGCCGATGCCCTGGGCACCGACGTCGCGGTCGAACATCGCGGTGTTGATGCCGACCAGTTCGCCTTCGGCGTCGACCAGCGCGCCGCCGGAGTTGCCGGAATTGATCGCGGCATCGGTCTGGATGAAGTCCTCGTAGGGGGACAGGCTCAGTTGCCGCTGCAGTGCGCTGACGATGCCCATCGTGACCGTCTGGCCGATCCCGAAGGGATTGCCGATGGCGAGCACCACGTCACCGACGCGCGGCGGCTTCGGATCGATCTGGATCGTCGGCAGGGTGCCGGCGTCGATCTTCAGCACCGCAAGGTCGGTATCTGGATCGGTCCCGATCACGCGCGCGTGCGCGACGCGGCCGTCGTGGAGCATGACCTGGATGTCGTCGGCGCCCGCGATCACGTGATTATTGGTCAACACGTAGCCGTCGGACGTGAAGATCACGCCGGAGCCGAGGCTCTGCTCGCGGCGCTTCAGGGCCGGCCCGGCGATGCCGCCCAGCAGCGGGTCCGGAAAGAACCGGATCTGCCGCTCGGTGATCGTCTTGTCGGCGTAGATATTGACCACCGCCGGCGCGGCGCGCTGCACGGCGTCGGCGTACGAAACCGGTCCGACCGCCGGCAGCACGCGTGCTCCATCGTCGGTCGAAACGGTCGAAGCGGGCGCGTGCGCGACCACATGGCGGCGCAAGTGCGCGCCGACGCCCGGCCATAGCTGGCTGATCACGAACGCCGCGGCCAGCCCTGCCACCACGAACTGGAGGACGAAAAGGACTGGTCGAAGCTTGCGGAGCATGGAAAATGCGGTCTGGCTCAACGCCGTTGGATTGTGCGCTCGCAAGGCGAACGCTAAACTAACACGGTTTTGGGGGCCCACGGATGACACGGATACGGCCGGGATGCGGCCTCATCCGGGTCGTGCAGGGCGGCCTCGCGCAGCCACGGTGCGCTATCGCACCGTGATCACTGATCGGCGGAGGAGCAGATGGCGGACGACAAGATCGACAAGAGTCGGCGGAGGTTTCTGACCGGCTCGGTCTCGGTGATCGGCGCCGCCGGCGCATGCATTGCGCTGATCCCCTTCGTCGAAACCTGGCTGCCCAGTGCACGCGCGATGGCCGCTGGTGCTCCGGTCCCGGTCGACGTCGGCAAGGTCGAGCCGGGGCAACGCCTCCGGGTCGGTTGGCAAAAGCAGCCGATCGACATCGTCAATCGCACGCCCGATCTCCTGAAGACGCTGGACGAACAGGACAATCGCCTGCGCGATCCGGATTCGAAGGAACTGCAGCAGCCCAAGTACTGCCAGAACCAGTACCGCTCGATCCGCGCCGATTGGCTGGTCTTCATCGACATCTGCACGCACCTCGGCTGCGTGCCCGATTTCTTCCCCGAGATCAAGCCGGAACCGTGG
>JBOHYX010000115.1:0-7345 GCA_050738115.1 Rhodanobacteraceae bacterium | reverse complement strand
ATCCTGGCGAAGCCGAGGCGCCCCCCACCCACGCGCACCGGCACGAGGCGCCCAAGCCTGCGCGCGAAAAGGAGGAGGCCCACAAGCACAAGCGTCGCGGCTCGCACCGGATGCGCGACGACGACGAGGAAGGTGGCGCGCGCTACACCGGCGGCCAGTTGCACCTTACCGACGCCGAGCGCGCGCGCCGCTCCACCCGCAAGCGCGCCCGGCCCAAGGTGGACCTGTCGGGCATCACCGGCCAGCACGGTTTTTCCAGGCCGGTGGCGCCGATGCTGCGCGAAATTCCGATCGGCGAAACCATCGTCGTTTCCGACCTCGCGCAGAAGATGGCGGTGAAGGGTTCGGAGGTGGTGAAGGCGCTGTTCAAGATGGGCACCATGGTGACCATCAACCAGACCATCGACCACGACACCGCGGCGCTCGTCGTCGAGGAACTCGGCCACAAGGTGGTGGACGCGGCGGAAAAGACTGCGGAAACGGAGCTCGCGGCGCACGTCGTGACCGAGGCCGCCGAAGGCGAGAAGGCGCCGCGGCCGCCGGTGGTCACGATCATGGGCCACGTCGACCACGGCAAGACGTCCCTGCTCGACTACATCCGCCGCACCAAGGTCGCCTCCGGCGAAGCCGGCGGCATCACCCAGCACATCGGCGCGTATCACGTGGACACGCCCAAGGGCGTGGTCACGTTCCTGGATACGCCGGGGCACGCGGCGTTCACCTCGATGCGCGCGCGCGGCGCGCAGTCCACCGATATCGTGGTGCTGGTGGTTGCGGCCGACGATGGCGTGATGCCGCAGACGGTCGAGGCGATCCAGCATGCGCGCGCGGCCAAGGTGCCGCTGATCGTCGCGGTCAACAAGATGGACAAGCCGGACGCGAATCCGGACAACGTCCGCCAGGCCCTGGCGCAGCACGAGGTGATTCCCGAGGACTGGGGTGGCGACACGCAGTTCGTGCAGGTGTCGGCGAAGACCGGGCAGGGCGTCGATGCGCTGCTCGATGCGATCGGCCTGCAGGCCGAGGTGATGGAACTGAAGGCGGCGCCGGACGGGCGCGCTTCGGGCGTGGTGATCGAATCGAGCCTCGACAAGGGGCGCGGGCCGGTCGCGACCGTGCTGGTGCAGCAGGGCCTCCTGAAGCGGGGCGACTACGTCGTGTGCGGTGTCGAGTACGGGCGCGTGCGTGCGCTGTTCGACGAGACGGGTGAGCAGGTCGAAAGCGCGGGTCCGTCGATTCCCGTGCAGATGCTGGGCCTGTCGGGCGTGCCCGAGGCCGGCGACGAGTTCGTGGTGGCCGCCGACGAGAAGCTTGCGCGCAGCGTGGTGTCCGAGCGCGAAACCAGGCGTCGCGAGAAGCGACTGGTCACGCCGGTGAACCGGCTCGAGGACATCATGGCCCAGATGGGCCAGGGCGAAGACCAACAGACGCTCAACATCCTGATCAAGGCGGACGTGCAGGGCTCGGCCGAGGCGCTGCGCGAATCGCTGAGCGCGATCAGCAACGAGCTCGTCAAGGTCAACGTGATCGCATCGGGCGTCGGCGGCATCACCGAGTCGGACGCGACTCTGGCCACGGCGTCCAAGGCGCTGGTGATCGGGTTCAACGTGCGCGCGGACGCGTCGGCGCGCAAGGTGATCGAGCGCAACGGCGTGGACCTTCGCTATTTCTCGATCATCTACGACGTGATCGACCAGGTGAAACAGGCGGCGTCCGGCCTGATGGGCGTGGAGGTGCGTGAGGAAATCCTCGGCATCGCGGAAGTGCGCGAAGTGTTCCGTTCGTCCAAGTTCGGTGCGATCGCGGGCTGTATGATCGTCGAAGGCTCGGTCAAGCGGCACAAGCCGATCCGGGTGCTGCGCGACGACGTCGTGGTGTTCGAGGGCGAACTGGAGTCGTTGCGCCACTTCAAGGAAAACGTGGACGAGGTGAAGAACGGCAACGAATGCGGCATCGGCGTCAAGCAGTACAACGACGTCAAGCCCGGCGACCGCATCGAGTGCTTCGAACGCGTCGAGGTGGCGCGCACGTTGTAGGAGCGCGCCTGCGGGCGATCGGTCGCCGGCAGGCCGGCTCCTACACGCACGCCTGCAACAGTCATGCCCACCCGCTCCTTCAAACGCACCGACCGCCTGAACGCCGAGCTTCGCCGCGAGGTTGGCGAGCTCGTGCACGCCGCCGTGCGTGACCACGCGGTGCCGCAGGCGAGCGTGGTCGACGTCGAAGCCAGTCGCGAACTGGATGTCGCGACGGTGTGGGTCACCGCTCTGCAGCCCGAGCGTTCCACCGACGTCGTGAAAGCGCTGAAAGCGCTGGCCAAGGAGTTCCGCCACGCACTCGCGCGCAGCATGCGGATCCGCCGCGTGCCGGAGCTGCGCTTCAAGTACGACGAATCGGCGGAACGGGGGGAGCGGATCGATCAGTTGCTGCGGGACTCGGGACGTGCGGCCTTGGATACGGAAGACCCTTGATCGGCCAGCGCTGAAGAGCGTTGTCCGCAAAGGACGCGAAGAAGGCATTCCAGGAGCCGCTCTGATTTTGACGTTCTTCGCGTTCTTCGCGGACAATGGCTCTTGATTCCTGCATGTCTCACTTGAACCCGGCCAGCACCGGCATCCTCCTGCTCGACAAGCCCTCCGGCATCTCGTCCAACCGCGCGCTGCAACAGGTGAAACGGTTGTTCCGTGCGGCCAAGGCTGGGCACACGGGCAGCCTCGATCCGCTCGCGACCGGACTGCTTCCGATCTGTTTCGGCGAGGCGACGAAAATCGCGGGCTACCTGCTCGGCGCGCGCAAGGCTTATGCGGCCGAGTGCCGGCTGGGCATCACCACCGACACGTGCGACAGCGCAGGTGCGGTGCTCGTCGAGCGTGCGGTGCCGACGCTGGATGATGGCGCGATCCGACGGGCGCTCGCGGCGCTTACGGGACGGATCACCCAGGTACCACCGGTCTATTCCGCCCTGAAGCAGGGCGGGGTGCCCTTGTACAAGCGCGCGCGGCGTGGCGAGGCGGTCACGGCACCTCCGCGCGCGGTCGAGGTATTCCGGTTCGATCTGGTCGCTCGTGCGGGTGCCGACCTGCGCCTTGAAGTGGAATGCGGATCAGGTACTTACGTGCGAAGCCTCGTGCGCGATCTGGGCGAGGCGCTGGGTTGCGGGGCACACCTCATCGCGCTCAGGCGGCTGTGGGTGGAGCCGTTCCGCGCACCGCGCATGTTCACGCTCGCGGAGCTGCAGGCGTTGCGCGAAGGTGGCGATGATGCCGCGCTGGCGAAAGCCTTGCTGCCGATCGATGCCGGGCTCGCCGAGTGGCCGGTCCTGCAGGTCGGCGACGGCGGCGCGGCCGATGTCAGGCATGGACGTGCATTGCGGGTCGATGTTGCGCCCGGGAGTTACCGCGTGCACGCGGCGACCGGCGGCTTGCTTGCGATCGGCGAAGTCGACGCGACGGGCACGTTCAAGGTGCTGCGCGGATTCGTGTAACGGCCGGCCGGCGTGCTCCCAGAGTGCCGTAGCCCGGATGTAGCGCAGCGGAATCCGGGACAGGTTGCGGCAGTTGACATCACCCCGGATTCCGCCGCACGGCGGCTTCATCCGGGCTACAGCAGCATCACAGCCGCCGCGTCAACTCGGGCCAGATCGGTAATCGACGTACCCGTTTTCCGGTCGCGGCAAAGATCGCATTGGCAAGCGCGGGCGCGGCAGGCGGCAGGCCCATGTCGAACCCGCCGGTCGGGCGTTCCTGCGATGGCACCAGGATCACCTGCACCGCGTTGGGCATCTGCGCCATGCTCGCGAGCGGATAATCCTTGAAGCCGCGTTGCGCGACGCGGCCATCCTCGACCGTGATCCGTTGCCGCAGCGCGATGGAAAAACCATCCAGCGTCGCGCCGACCAGCGCGGCGCGCGCGCCGAGCGGATTCACGACCAGGCCAAGATCCGCGGCGCACACCACGTTGTGGATCACGAGGTTGCGCCCGCGCATCGAGGCTTCGACCGCGTGCGCGACGTAGCCGCCGAAGGTGAAGTGGCAGGCCAGTCCCAGTCCGCGTCCGGGTGGCCGCGGCTTGTGCCAGCCGGCGGCATCGGCGGCGAGTTGGAGCACCCACGCGAGCCGTCCGGTGTCGAGCACCGGCCCGCCGTGTCCGCGGTAGGCGAGCTTGCGCGGTTCGCCAAGCAGCGCCAGCCGGAACTCGAGTGTGTCCTGCTTCAGGCCGTGCGCGATCTCGTCGACGAAGCACTCGGTCGCGAACGCGTTCACCGCGTGCGAACTCGCGCGGTAACTGCCGCGCGGCAGTGCCGAAACCAGCGAGTACCACGCATAGTGCAAGTTGTCGATCAGGCCGGCCGGCAGGTCGTCGGGATGCATCTCCGAAAGCCACCAGCGGTCCCGCGATTCACGTCCGGCCAGGCGCGACGTGCTGGCGATGCGGTGCGTCCAGCCCGTCACGATGCGGTTGCGGTCGGCGCAGGCCGTGAGTGCGTGCAGCGAGAAGGGCCGGTAGGTGTCGTTGGCAAACGCGTCGGTGCGCGTCCACATCAATTTGATCGGCTTGCCCGCGGCCTTGGCGAGCATCACCGCTTCGGCGACGTAGTCGGTCTCGAGGAACCGCCCGAAGCCTCCGCCGGCACGCGGCAGCTTCACCTCGATCTTTTCGGGTCGGAGACCGGTCAGGCGTCGCACCGTTTCGAAGGTCGCGCGCGGGTTCTGCACGGGCGCGACGATCAGCGCGCGCTGGCTGTCCACCTTCACCAGCGCGTTGGGTGGCTCGAGGTGCGCGTGCGCCAGCGTGTCGATGCGGTAATCCGCCTCGAAGTGGTAGCGCGCCTGTTTCTCCGCCGCGGCGAGATCGCCGTCGGTGCGGACGGCCTTGGTTGGGTCGCCTGCCAATGTGCCGGCGGCCGCTTCGGCGAGCGCGTCGTCGCCCTCGGCGGCGCGCGCACCGGGGTTCCAGCCGACGTCGAGTTTGGCCACACCCTGCAGGGCGGCCCAGGTATCGCGCGCGAGCACGGCCACGCCCGGTGCGAGTTGCTGCGTGCCGAGCGCCCGCGCGGGATCCGGCGGCGGGATCGTCATGACCTTCTCGACGCCCTTCAGCTTGAGCGTGGCGGAATTGTCGAGGTGCGCGAGCTTGCCACCGGGATAGGGACAGCGGGCGATGACGGCCACCAGCACGTCGCCGAACCATTGGTCGATCGCGAACAACTGGTGTCCGATGACGATGTCGCGCGCGTCGACGTCGCCTGCGTCCTGGCCGACGAGCGTGTATTGCGATGCCGGCTTCGGAGCGGGTCGATTCGCCGGGGGCTTCAATTTGGCCGCGGTTTCGGCAAGTTCGCCGTAGCCCAGCTTGCGGCCATCGGCGGCGATCACCACGCCGCGCAGCGTGCGCAAACCGGCGGGGTTCACTTTCCAGCGCTCGGCCGCCGCACGCACCAGCAACTCGCGGGCCGTCGCGCCGACCGTGCGCAAGTCGTTCCAGGCCGCGGGCACGCTGGTGCTGCCGGCCGCCATCTGGTGGCCGTAGGTCCAGTGCGGTTCGCCGCCCACACCCGTAACGCCAAGGTCCAGCGGCACGGCGATGACCTTGTTCCAGTCGGCGTCCAGTTCCTCGGCGACGATGCGTGCTTCGGCGGTGCGGATCCCCTGGCCGACTTCGGGATCGCGCGCGCCGATCACCGTGGTGCCGTCCGGCTCGATCCGCACGTAGGGATTGAGGATCGCGAGGTTCTGGCCGAGCGGCTTGTCGGGCGTCCACGCCCACGCGGGCAAGCCGACCACGAGTGCGCCCGTCGCGGTGCCCATGACCTCGAGGAAGCGCCGGCGCCCGGCGTCGTGTGCTCGCTTCACCTGGCGTTGCCCGGCGTGGCCTTTGCGGCGCGCTGGATCGCGCGGCGGATGCGCGGATAACTGCCGCATCGGCACAGGTTGCGGATGCCGTCGATGTCGGCGTCGGACGGGTTCGGCTTGCGCGCCAGCAGGTCGACGGCGGCCATGATCTGGCCGGCCTGGCAGTACCCGCAGAGGATCGCGTCCTCGTCGAGCCACGCCTGTTGCACGGTGTGCAGCGAGCCGTCGGGACCCGCGAGTCCCTCGACGGTGACGATGCCCGCGTCCGCGGCGTCGGCCATCGTGAGCGCGCATGCGCGCGCGAGCTTGCCGTTCACCAGCACGCTGCACGCGCCGCAACTTTGATCGTCGCAACCGTACTTGCAGCCGGTCAGTCGCAGCACGTCGCGCAGGTACCACAGCAGCGGCAGGTCGGGATCGCCGGTGTGCCGGTAATGCTTGCCGTTGATGGACACATCGATGCCGCTGCGGACGGGCTCGGGCGTGATGTTGGCGGACGCGTTCGGCGGGATTTGCGGCATGCGCCGATTGTATCGGCGCGTCGTTTGGGGACGGACGGCGACTTCATTGCAGAGGCGTGGCCCGGATGGAGCAAAGCGCAATCCGGGGGCCATGCACGACTTCCCGGATTGCGTCGCTGCGCGACTTCATCCGGGCCACAGGGTCTGCGCTGCGTGCCGGGGCCCGCTGCGCAATTGCGTTTTCGCGTTCTGCACGCAACACTTGCCGACTTGTCGGCGCCGCCGCGCGCCCGTTCCTGCACGGCATCCATGACCGTTTCCGCCCACGCGCCGCTCGCAACCGACGCACCCTGGATCGTGCTGAAGTTCGGTGGAACCAGCGTCGCGAGCGCCGCGAGCTGGCGCACGATCCTCGATCTCGCCTCGGCGCGCCGTGCGGAAGGCGCGCGGGTGCTGGTGGTGGTATCGGCACTCGCGGGCGTCACCGATGCGCTGAAGGCGTTGTGCGCGTGCGCGCCGGCGGCGCGGGCGGACGCGCTGGCGAGGCTCGTCGAGCGGCACCGGCGGCTCGCCGCCGAACTGGGGCTCGATCGCGTCGACGGGCTGGAACGCTGGCTTGCATCTCTGCGTGAACGCTCGATTGGCGGGCAAATGTCGGCGTCATCGGCGCTGCCGACGGATTCCGCGGCGGCCGATCAGTACCCGTGGCGCGCCGCGGTGCAGGCGCACGGCGAGCTGCTGTCGAGTTCGCTCGGCGCGGCATTCATGACCGCAAACGACTTGCCGACCACTTGGCTGGACGCCCGCGAGGCGCTGCTCGCGCGCGAGGTGCCGTTCCTCAATGCCCGCGCCCGCGTACTGTCGGCGCAGGTGCAGGCCGAGCCCGATGCGGAGTTCGCGGCGGCGCTCGCTGCGCGGGGTGACGTGTTCATCACCCAGGGCTTCATCGCCCGCGACGGCGACGGGCGAACCGTGCTGCTGGGTCGGGGTGGCTCCGACACGTCCGCCGCATATTTCGGCGCGCTGCTGCGC
>JBOHYX010000114.1:0-7543 GCA_050738115.1 Rhodanobacteraceae bacterium | reverse complement strand
ACGGGCAGGAAGGAAATTTCCGTCGCGGGCTCTGCCTTCGGGTCCCACTTCAACACCGCCTCGACCTGCGCGCGGGTGACCTCGTGGCCGTCCTCGTTGCGCAGCAGGTTTTCCAGCAGCACCTTCATCGAGTACGGCAGGCGCTTGATGTCGTGGTGCTTGCCGAGCTTGGCGAAGCTCGCGATCTGGTACGACTTGCTGCCGGCGGCAAGGGTGTCGCGAATTCCGAAAGAATCTTGCATGGGGTTCTCCTCGAGTGGTCGCGCAGGCCCGGGCAGCACGCGTTCGGATGGGTTGACCACGCATTATCGCGCAATCCGCATTCTGCCGCCGGGTGGAGCGGATGTTGCGCGGCCTGCGACGAGCCTTCGCGCTGCGGATGCTCGCGCGCTGTCGCTCCGCGACGCGCCGTTGACAATCGCGCGCGCACGATCCATCGATCGCCACGTCGTTGACGGAGATCGGTTCACATGGATGCGTTGTCCCGATACCTGCGCCGTTACTTCGAGGAGTGGAAGAGCGACGCCGTCGTGCGGCGCGATTTCCGCCCCAGCCTGTCCATCCTCAAGACGTCGGCGATGGCAGTGGTGATCGGCATCTTCGGCGCGCTCATCGCGTTGATCCTGTATCACCTGATCGGTTTCGTCACGCACGTCGCGTTCGCCGGTGAGTAGAACTTCGCGTTTGTGCAACCGTCCTCGCTGCATCCGACCTGGTGGGAAATCATGCTGGCGCCGGTCGTGGGTGGCGTGATCGTCGGATTCATGGCGAAATACGGCACCGAGCGCATCCGCGGGCACGGCATCCCCGAGGCGCTGGAAGCCATCCTGTTCAAGCGCAGCAAGATGATGGTGAAGGTCGCGATCCTGAAACCGCTCTCATCAGCGGTCGCGATCGGCACCGGCGGCGCGTTTGGCGCCGAGGGTCCGATCATCATGACCGCGGGCGCGGTCGGCTCCCTGTTCGCGCGCCAAGCTGCCGGTGCACTGGATGTGGTGGCCGGCGATCGGCGCGCTCGCGGTCGGCATCGGCGGCCTGATCGATGTGCGCGCGCTGGGCGTCGGCTACAGCGTGATCGACCAGTTGCTCACAGGCAAGATCGTCGGGATCGCGATCCTGATCTTCATGGTCGCCAAAGCGCTGGCGTGGATCGTTTATCTGGGTTCGGGCACGTCGGGCGGCGTGCTGGCGCCGATGCTGGCGCTTGGCGCGGGGCTCGGCGGGCTCGAGGCGCTGTTTTTCCCGGGGCCGCACCAGCTGTGGCCGCTCATGGGCATGTGCGGGATCCCGGCCGGGATGATGCGGATGCCATTCACCTCGATCCTGTTTGCGCTCGAACTCACCCACGATTCCAGCGCACTGCCCGCGTTTCTCGTGGTCGCCACGGTGGCGTACGGTGCCAGCGTATTTCTGATGAAGCGTTCCATCCTGACCGAGAAGGTCGCGCGCCACGGTTTCTCGATCTTCCGCGAATACTCGATCAACCGCCTCGAGATCACGCCGGTCAAGGACGTGATGAGCACGGAAGTGGTCACGGTGTGCGGCGACCTGAGCCTCGCGGAAGTCACCGAGCAGTATTTCGGCGTCAAGCAGCGGTATCGCGCCTATCCGGTGCTGGGCGGCGATGGCAAGTTGCTGGGCGTACTGAGTCGCACCAATCTGCAGAAGTTTCGTGAGCGGTACCCGGACGGTGACGCGAAACTCGCCAAGCTGATGACGGAACCGCTGGTGGTCGCCTACCCGGACGACAGTTGCCAGCGGGTCGCGGTTCGCGCGTCCGTTGCAAATCTCGACCGGCTGCCGGTGGTCGATCGCGACAGCCGGAAGCTGCTGGGCGTGGTCACCCGTTTCGACCTGCTCAAGCCCTACACGCACTACCAGGAAGACGAGCTGTTGCACGAACGGGTGTTTCACGTCTTCCACGGCCGCTGGCACCCCCGCTGAGGCGTGCCGCGCACCGCGTTCCGGGCTCGTTGAAACGCGGCGCACCGATCGCGGCAACACGACTGACACCTGGAATCCCGATGGGGCATCCCCGCCGGTCTGCTAGAGTGCGTTGTGGTTCGCCGTTGCGGTGTCGGGGTGCCGTTCCGTAGCGAGCGTCGCGGCGATCGGACGTGCGTCGCGCACGCTCGACTCCACGCGCGAAAGCGGACCGCTCCGATCAGGACGATTCTGGCTGGCCCGGACCATGAATCCACTCGCGCGCGTGATCTTCCGCATCTACGAAAAGTGGAAGCGCGACACGCTGTATGACGGTGACTTCCGGCCCAGCATCAGCATCGTCAAGGTTTCCTTCATCGCGGTGTTCGTGGGCGGAGCGGCGGCCGTCATCGCATGGATCCTGTACCGCGCGATCGGGCTGGTGACGCACATCGCGTTTGCCGGGCAGTGGAATTTTGCCTTCACGCCGCCGTCCGAACTGCACGCACCGTGGTGGCTGATCATCCTGGCGCCCGTCGTCGGTGGTCTGATCATCGGCTTCATGGCACGCTACGGGACCGATCGCATCCGTGGTCACGGCATACCCGAGGCGCTGGAGGCCATCCTGTTCCGGCGCAGCAAGATGATCGGGAAAGTGGCCATCCTGAAGCCGCTGTCCGCGGCGATCGCGATCGGGACCGGCGGGCCATTCGGCGCCGAGGGTCCGATCATCATGACCGCAGGTGCCGTGGGCTCACTGCTCGCGCAGGCGTTCTCGCTGACGTCGATCGAACGTCGCACGCTGCTGGTGGCCGGCGCCTGCGCCGGCATGGCCGCCACGTTTTCCACGCCCATTGCCGCCACGCTCGTGGGCGTGGAAATGCTGCTGTTCGAGATGCGCCCGCGCAGCACCATTCCGGTGGCGATCGCGTGCTTCCTCGCGTCGGGATTGCGGCCATTCCTGATCGGGCCCGGGCCGCTGTTTCCCATCGACATCCAGTTCCACCTGGACCCTGCGGAGCTCGGCATGGCCGCGGTCAGCGGGCTGCTGGCCGGGCTGCTCGCGACCGCCGTAACGTTCTTCGTCTACAAGATCGAGGATGGTTACCGCAAGTTGCCGATCCACTGGATGTGGTGGCCGGCGATCGGCGCGCTGGTGGTGGGCATCGGCGGCGTGATCGATCCGCAGACGCTGGGCGTCGGCTACAACGTCATCTATGCGCTCCTCACCGGCAAGATCGTCGGCGCCGCCGTAGTGATCTTTCTGGTGGTCAAGGCCGTGATCTGGGCCGTCTACCTGAGCTCGGGCACTTCCGGCGGGACGCTGGCGCCGCTGCTGGCGCTTGGCGCGGGCCTTGGGGCGCTGGAGGCCATGGTGTTCCCGGGACCGTACCCGCTGCTGTGGCCACTGCTCGGCATGGGCGCGATGCTGGCCGCGGTGATGCGCATGCCGTTCACGTCGATTTTTTTCGCGCTGGAACTCACCGGGGATTCCAGCATGCTGCCGGCGTTGCTGATCACCTGCACGATCGCCTACGGGACCAGCGTGTTCCTGATGAAGCGCTCGATCCTCACGGAAAAAATCGCCCGTCGTGGCCTGGACATTTTCCGGCCCTACCAGGTCGATCGCCTCGAATACATGCCGGTCAAGGACGTGATGTCGACCGAAATGGTGACCGTTTCGCCCGACATGACGGTGCGCAAGCTTGCCGACGAGTATTTCGGCATCACGCAAAACTACCGCGCCTACCCCGTGGTCGGCGATGCGGGCATGCTGCTGGGCGTGGTGGACCGCCACCACGTGAGGGCGTGGCTGGAGCAGGATCCCGCCGGTTCGGCGCGGTTATCGGCGCTGATGACCACGCCACCGGTGGTCGCCTACCCGGAGGAGAGCTGCAAGAACGTCGCCATTCGCACGGCGACGGAAAAGCTCGATCGCATCCCCGTGGTCAGCCGGGAAGATGGCAGGTTGCTCGGCATGGTCACCCGTTACGACCTGCTCAAGCCGTATACCCATACCTACGAGGAGGAAATTCTGCGCGAACGGGTGTTCGGCCGGGGTCCGCGCGCGCGCAAACCGGCGGATTGACGGCTGGCGCCCTCGCTGCTGCTCATCCGCGCAGCGCGACGCCGGTCAACATCCCGCGCGCGATCATCACTTCGCGCCGCGGCCGGAACAGCAGGTGTCGGCGGCGTCCCCCGAGCTGATGCCAGAGCACCGCGGCGCGCACCGCCGCCAGCAACAGCGCGCGGACCCGCTGGGCGTGCGCGGGTTGCTGCAGGTACAACGGATTGCCGACCACGGTGATGCGCGGCTTCAGGCCGGACAGGTTGCTGCGGTACAGGTCGGCGAGGCGCGCGAGGATGGTCGCGTGGGTGACCGGGAAGTGCTGCAACTGGCGTTGCATGCTGGCGAGGTCCTCGCCGAGGCGCGCGTTGGCGTCCGGATGACGGGCGAGGCTGCGTTCGAGCTTCATCACGCTGACGAGCATGTGGAACAGGGGCAGGTCCCGATCGTCGCCTTCCACCTGTTGCACCAGGACGCGCAGGCCGAGGCGCACGCCCTGGTTGCCACCGAAAACGTCGGCCGCACTGCCCGACTCGAGCTTGAACACGCTGGCGAGGCTCGACGTCATGGCGTCGGCGTCGCATTCACCCTGGCGCGCCAGGTCGCGCACCAGCGACAAGGCCTGGAACATGCCCGCAAGCGCAAGCACGCGCGTTTCCTTCACGTCGCGGCTCCGATGGGCGGCGCGTCGGTGGCATCGATCACCGCGCCGCCGAGGCACTCATCGCCGGCGTAGAAGACGACCGACTGCCCGGGCGCGACCGCGCGCTGCGGCGCGTCGAAGCGCACCTCGCAGTGATCGTCCTCGATGCGAACCCGGCAGCCTTGCGGCGGCTGCCGGTAGCGGGTCATCGCCGCGCATTCGAACGCTCGTGATGGTGGTGAGCCGGCGATCCAGTGCGCATCGCCGGC
Source organism: Rhodanobacteraceae bacterium (assembly GCA_050738115.1). GTDB lineage: Bacteria > Pseudomonadota > Gammaproteobacteria > Xanthomonadales > Rhodanobacteraceae > 66-474. Next base: position 2,640 of record JBOHYX010000114.1, on the reverse strand, counting down.
GCTCAGCGAACGCGAGTGCAGCCAGCGACTGTCGCGGCCCTGATCGACGTACACGACGTTGCGGGCGACGTCCTTGCCGACCACGTACCAGGCTTCGCCGGTGCCACCGGTGCGCCCACCAATCGCGAGACCGGAGCGCTGCCCGGGCGTATAGAACCGTGCGCCGCGATGCGCTCCCAGCACCGTTCCATCGGTCGCGCGCAATTCGCCCGGTCGCGCCGGCAGGTAGCGCGCCAGGAACCTCGGGAAGTCGCGCTCACCGATGAAGCAAATGCCGGTGGAATCCTTCTTGGCCGCGACGGGCAGGGCAGCCTCGCGCGCGATCCGACGCACCTCGGACTTGCACAAGTCACCCAGCGGAAACACCACGGCGCCAAGCTGTGCCTGGTCGAGGGTGTGCAGGAAATAGCTCTGGTCCTTGCCCGTGTCGCGAGCGCGCAACAGCTTCCAGCGTCCGCCGGCCCGCGCGTTGCGGGCGTAGTGGCCGGTCGCGATCCGCTCTGCGCCCGCGGCCCGCGCCGCGGCAAGGAAGGTGCCGAACTTGATTTCGCGATTGCACAGGACGTCGGGGTTGGGCGTGCGTCCCGCGCGATATTCGTCGAGGAAGTGCGCGAATACCCGATCGCGGTAGTCGGCCGCGAAATTGACGCCGCGGAACGGGACGCCGATGCGCGCGCACACCGCCAGCGCGTCCCTGCGATCGGCATCCGCATGGCAATCGGATTCCGGATCGTCCTCCTCCCAGTTCAACATGAACAAGCCGCCAACGTCGTGGCCGGCGCGCTTGAGCAGCAGCGCCGCGACCGAGGAATCGACGCCACCCGACATGCCGACCGTTATGCGCACGGGGATGCCCCGTGCGGCGGCAACAGCGAGCGCAACGTGGTCAGCGGCAGGCGCTGGCCGGACAGCCAGTCGTCGAGCGTGGTGAGCACCAGCGGGCTGCGCAGGCGTTCGCGGTTCGCGAGAATGTCCGCGTAGTTCATCCATACCGCGCGGGTGATACCTGTATCCAGCGCGCGATCGGGGTGGAGCCGCAGCGGATGGCCGGCGAACGCGAAGCGCACGACGTGGTGGTCGTGCACCGGACTGTGCCATTGCTGCGCGCCGATGAAATGATCCAGTGCGATCTCCCAGCCGGTTTCCTCCAGCGTTTCGCGGCATGCCGCCGCGGCGAGCGTCTCATCATCCTCGAGATGCCCGGCTGGCTGGTTCAGGCGCAACTCGCCGTGGATGTCTTCCTCGACCATCAGGAAACGTTGCCCGTCGACCACCACGCAGGCCGCGGTGACGTGCGGGCACCAGACGTTCGGTCGCGGTGGCGATGCAGTCATGTACGCAAGATCCGGCACTGGAAATCCCGCCATTTTGCCATCATCTCCTCGCACATTCGGCTATCGCCTGCCTGCGTTGCCGGGCATATACTCGGGTCGAAGGACTGAAGCCCCATGACGTCGGGAAAGAGCGTTGACAACGAAACCGGGCACGAACAAGGCGTCGTGGTCGAAACCAGCCGCCCGGAGACGGCGAAGCCGCCGCTGTACCAGGTGGTGCTCCTCAATGACGATTACACGCCGATGGAGTTCGTGGTAGTGGTGCTGGAGACGTTTTTCAACATGGCGCGCGAGCGCGCGACCCAGGTGATGCTGCATGTCCACACCCGGGGCAAGGGCGTTTGCGGCGTGTTCAGCCGCGAAGTCGCAGAGAGCAAGGTGGCGCAGGTCAACGAATTCTCGCGCATCCACCAACATCCGCTGCTTTGCACGATGGAAAAGTTGTAACCATCCCCATATCGAAGGAACAGAGATCCGGAGACCCGACGAGCATGTTCAGCAAGGACCTCGAATACACCATCGGCCAGTGCTACAAGGAGGCCCGCGAGCAGCGTCATGAGTTCATGACGGTGGAACACCTGCTGCTCGCGCTGCTGACCAACCCCACGGCCGCCGCGGTGCTGCGCGGCTGCGGCGCCGATCTCGACAAGCTCGCCAAGGACCTGCGTTCGATCATCACCGAAACGGTGCCGGTGCTGCCGTCGGGCGATGAACGCGACACCCAGCCGACGCTGGGCTTCCAGCGCGTGCTGCAGCGCGCGGTCTATCACGTGCAGTCGTCCGGCCGAAAGGAAGTGACCGGCGCCAACGTGCTGGTCGCGATCTTCGGCGAAAAGGACTCGCACGCGGTTTATTTCCTGCACCAGCAGGAGGTCGAGCGGCTCGACGTCGTCAACTACGTGTCGCACGGCATCGCCAAGATCGGCCATGAATCCGATGCCGCGGCCCCGGAGGCCGAGACCGGCACCGAGACGGAAGCCGAGACCAAGGACAAGGACAACGCGCTCACGGAATACGCGACCAACCTCAATGAGCGCGCGGTACAGGGCAAGATCGATCCGTTGATCGGGCGCGAGGAAGAGGTCGAGCGCACGATCCAGGTGTTGTGCCGCCGCCGCAAGAACAACCCGCTGTACGTCGGCGAATCCGGGGTCGGCAAGACCGCGCTGGCCGAAGGCCTGGCGCGCCGCATCGTGGAAGGGAATGTACCCGAGATCCTGGAAGACTCCACGATCTGGGCGCTTGACCTCGGCGCGCTGGTCGCCGGCACCAAGTACCGCGGCGATTTCGAGAAGCGCCTGAAGGC
>JBOHYX010000113.1:0-7573 GCA_050738115.1 Rhodanobacteraceae bacterium | reverse complement strand
CAACTGGGCGAAGCGATCGGTCGCAAGTTGCGCGTGCGCATCGTGCAGGGTGCCGTCGCGGAGACGCCGGCCACGCGCGCGGCCAGGGCCCGCGCCGATGAGCAGACCGCGGCCGCGCGGGCGCTGGCGGACGATCCGATCATCCAGGACATGCAGCGCGAGCTGGGCGCCCAGATCATTCCCGAAAGCATTCGACCCGCAGGCAGACAGGCATGAAAGGACAAATCGGACAGTTGATGCAGCAGGCGCAGCGCATGCAGGAGGAGATCAAGCGTGCGCAGGCAGAAATCGCCAGGCTCGAGGTCACCGGAAGCGCCGGCGGCGGCATGGCCGAGGTGACCATGACCGGTCGCCACGAAGTGCGCCGCGTGCGGATCGACCGCAAGCTGATGGCCGAGGATCCCGACATGGCCGAGGACATGGTCGCGGCCGCGGTCAACGATGCGGTCAACAAGGTGGCCGACGCCAGCCAGCAGAAACTCGGGGGCCTCGGCGCCGGCATGGGCCTGCCGCCGGGGTTCAAGCTGCCGTTTTGAGACCCGCGAATCGGGAATAGGGAATCGGGAGTGGGCCGAGCGGCATTCCCGCTGCTCGAGCCCCGATGCCGGCCCGAGTGTCCACCGTATCCTCCGTGCGTGCATCCATTGAAGCATGACCGAATCATCCAATCTGCTGACCGGGTTGATCGAAGCGCTGCGCTGCCTGCCGGGGGTGGGCGCAAAAAGCGCCCAGCGCATGGCGTTCCACCTGCTCGAACGCGATCGCGACGGCGGCCTGCGGCTTGCCGACGCGCTGCGGCAGGCGATGCAGCGCATCGGTCACTGCAAGTCCTGCCGGAATTTCAGCGAGTCCGACCAATGCGCGATCTGCGCCAGTCCCTCGCGCGACGCGTCGGTGCTGTGCGCCGTCGAGACGCCCGCCGACCTGCTCGCGATCGAGCAGGCAACCGGTTATCGGGGTCGCTATTTCGTGCTGATGGGGCGGCTGTCGCCGCTGGACGGCCTCGGGCCGCAGGAACTCGGGGTCGACCTGCTGACCCGCAGGCTTGCCGACGGCGACGTGCGCGAACTCGTCATCGCGACCAACCCCACCGTGGAAGGCGAGGCCACGGCCCACTGGCTGGGCCAGCTTGCGCGCGCGGCGGGCGTGCGTGCCACCCGGCTGGCGCACGGCGTGCCGCTTGGCGGCGAGCTCGAATACATCGACCGCAGCACGCTGGCGCACGCGTTCGGTACCCGGCAGGTGTTCGAGGACTGATCGCATCCCCGCGCCTGCGGCGCGCCGTTTCCTTCGGAATGGATGGCGAATGCTCTATGCTGCTCTCCGTTTTCGTCTCTTCGTCTCTTCGTCTCGCCGTCTACCCGCCATGCCCGACACCATCTTCGACAAGATCGTCCGCCGCGAACTGCCCGCCGACGTCGTCTATGAGGACGACGACGTCATGGCGTTCCGCGACATCCATCCGCAGGCACCGGTCCACGTGCTGTTCGTTCCGAAGCAGAAGTCGCTGCCGACCCTGAACGAGTGCACGGACGCGGACGCGTTGCTGCTTGGCAAGCTGCTGCTGGCCGCATCCGCATACGCCAAGCGCGAAGGTTTTGCCGAGGCGGGTTATCGCTGCGTGATCAACTGCAACCGCGGCGGCGGGCAAACCGTGTTTTACCTGCACCTGCACGTGATGGCCGGCCGGCAGATGCCGGAGCGGATGGGCTGATTCGCGGCGCCCGACGACAAGGCGCCCGCATCCGCGGGCGCCTTGTCAACAGGTCATTTGTGCGGACCGGGCATCGGCGCTGGGCGCGTCCTGATGATCACGCGCGGCGAGTAATAGAACCCGCCGCCGTACCCCCACGGTCCGTAACCCCAAGGTCCCCAGCCGGGCCCCCAGAACGGATCACCCCAGGGTCCCCACGGGCCCCACGGGCCGTAAGGTGCCGCCGCGTACAGCGGCCGCGGCTTCCACAGGTAGATGTTGTCGGCCGCGACCTTGGCATAGGTGTAGTTGAAATCGCCGATATTGTGCTGGACCGTGCCATCGAGCGTGCCGGTGACGGTGATTTCCCGGCCCTTGCTGAACACCTCCGGATCATAGAAGCCCGCATGGCAGGCGACGAAACGGCCTTCGCTCTGTCCGCCGCGTTCCGGGCGGGCCTCGGAGTTCAGCGGTTGCGCAAGCACGAAGAAACACGTTTGCTGCGGTTCGGGTTCGGTTTCGATGATCTGGCCGCCCCATCGCACTGGCGTGCCGGACGCGCCAGTACGGGCCGACGCGAGCGACACCGGCGCGAAGTTGCCTTGCAGCGGTTGCGGAATGGTCGCGCACCCGCCGAGGGCCAGTGCGCCCGCGACGGACAGGAACAACACACGACGTGACATGACGGGCCTCCAGACACCACATTTTCTGCCGCCCATTTGACCACACACGGCGCCAGTTGGCTCACGACGCCGCGCGCAAACCTGAAAACCTGTTCAGGTAGCGGTTCGATCGGCAGCGAATGGCGGGTTGCGAACCGAACGGAGCATATGATCGGGCCGATCCGGATAACGCGCAATGGGTCCAGACGGTTGACTGGGCTATGCGTCCGGCACAGCGTTGCGCCGCGCCCGGAAGCGGTGCACCTGTTGCGCGAAGGCGCGGGTCCGGTCCGGTGGCGGGCTCGCGGTCGCGTAACGCAGGGCGAGGTATTCGCTCGCGAGTTCGCGCAGCAACGGTGCCGCGTCGGGGAGCGCCACCGTCGCGCGTCGATAGAAATCACGCGGACCTTCGCCGGCGCCGCGCACGATGCCGAGTCGCGCCAGCCGCCGTTGCAGCCGCCACTGGGCTGCGGCCAGCCGGTCGCGCGGCTTGTCGCGCGGGCGCAGCGAGGCGATGAGTGCGCCAACGCCGAGTGTCAGGAACACGATCACCGCCAGCGCGATGCCCAGCATCTGCGCGGTGGCGTGCTCGATTCCGAACGGACGCAGCACTCGGGCTTGCCGCAGCGCGTCGAAGCCGACCACCGTCTGGCCCCACCAGCGGTTGACCACGTCCAGCCGGTCGCGCCATGGCATCCACGCGTTGCCGCTGCCGCCCGCCACATCGCCCGTCGCGCCGCCGGTGCTGGCCAGGACGACGCGGCTGACCGCGGCGGTCGGATCGACGCGAACCCAGCCGCGCCCGGCAAGCCAGACCTCGGACCATGCATGCGCGTCGGCCTGGCGAATCAGGAGGTAATGGGCGAACCCGTTCCAGTACCCGCCCTGGTAACCGATCACGACGCGTGCGGGAATGCCGGCGGCGCGCATCAGGAAAGTGAACGCACCGGCGTAGTGTTCGCAAAACCCGGTCCTGGTGTGGAACAGGAAGTCATCGACGCTGTCGCGGCCCAGTGGCGGAGCATCGAGGTCGTACACGAAGCCGCCGTCGTGGAACAACCGGAGGGCATCGCGGATGATCGCGCCGTCGTCCGCACCCGCTGCGGCGCGCCAGCGCGCGGCGAGCGCGTGGGCCTCCGGGTCGTAGCCCGCGGGCAGTTGCAGAGCTGCGGCGCGCACGCGTGGATCGAGCCGTTTTGGACCCAGGCGGTAGTCGGTGGCGGACGTGACGCGATAGCGGGTCGCCTGGTCGATCGACCGCGATGACATCAGGGTGCGGTCCGGACCCATCATCGCGCCTTCCGGCACGTCGATCGGTGCGTCCAGCGCAAACATCCAGTGCTGCCGTGTCGCCAACAGTGTCACTTCATAACGGGTGACGGGGCCGAGGGCCGCGATCGGTGCGGGTCGCCACGGGCGGCTGGCGGCCGCGCCGGGCGTCCACGCGCGCCCATCGAAATGCCACAGCACCATGCCGCGAAAGTAGCGCCGGGCCGCCGGGGGTGGCGCACCATCGAAACCAATCCGCATCGCGACGGCATCATCCGTCAGGAGCGAGTGCAGGTCGCCCGGTGCCATGCGGTCGTTGATGCCCGTGCGCGCCGCACCGGCGTCGGGTGCGCCCCACAGCGGCGTCGCCAGCCGCGGGATCAGCAGGAAGCCAAGCAGCGCAAGCGGCAGACTGGCCCCGAGCAGCACCGTGCCTGCCTTGAACGCCGGTCGCCATCCCGCCGCGGGCAGGCCGGGCTCCAGCGCGCGCAAGGCCGCCAGCGCCGGCAGCAGCATCAGTCCGACGAGGATCGTGAATGCAAGCGACTGGTCGAACAGCAGCGCGCTCATCAGGATGAAACAGGCGAAGGCGACGGTCATGCGCGCGTCGCGCGGGCGCTCGCTTTCCAGCAGCTTGACCACCAGCAGTCCGCACACGATGGCTGCGCCCGGCTCGCGCCCGAGCGGCGTGCCGTAGTACGCGATCATGGCGCCGGGGACCGCCAGCAACATCAGCACCCGCAACCATGCCGATACACGACGGGATTGGCGGCGGTGCTGCCACCAGCGCGCAGCGATGATCGCCGCGAGCGCGGCGGTGTACCACGCGGGCACGTGCGGCGCGTGCGCGGCTACGACGCATGCGACGGTGATGCACAGCAGGTTGAACGCGAGCGGGGTGAGCGCGGGCGCTTGCCGCCGGGTTCCGGGCGAACGCTTCACGGGAGCTCCGCCAGCGCAGTCAGGCAGCGGTGGTAGTGCGCGGCATCGTTCGCGGGCCCGAACGCGCGGCGATCTTCGAGGATGAGGACCCACGGGTGCGCAGCGGCGTAGGCGTCGCACACCCAGCCGGTCAGGCACGAAATGCGGGTTTCGCGATCGACCGTGGACAGCGCGTTCCAGTCGAATCGCAGGGGTTGGCCGGGCGCCGCCCGGTCGAACTCGCGCACCAGCAGGTGGTCGTGGCGCGCGCTGGCTTTCCACGCGACGTGCCGGATCGGGTCGCCGACGTGATAGTCGCGGAGCGCGGCAAATTCGTCGCCGCCGGCAATGCGGTCGTTCGGGTCGTCGCTGGCCGTGGGCGGTGGCGCATCGCGCAGGATCCGCGGATAGACCAGCACCTGCTGGTCCGGCGTGATCCAGCTCCACGCCCGGAACACGCCGAACGGCAGCGTGCTCGACAGCCGCATCCGCGGCAGGGCGACCCAGCCGCGCGTACGCGTGGGCGCGGTCACGGTCGCGCGGTCGGTGCCGCGGCCAAGCGGACAGGGCTGCAGCAGGGCGTCGAGTGCGATGTGCAATCCGGGCCGCGCACGGCCATCGTCGGCAAAGGCGAGGTGGAGCGGCAGGCGCGCGCCACAGAAACCGTGGTCGGCGTGCAGGGCGCGCAGCGTCAGATCGTGCAGTTCACGCCACGTCAGCAGCATGCTGCAAGCGAGGGCCGCCCCGAGCAGGCACGTCAGCAGCAGCGCGGCGTTGTTCTGGTAGTTGAGCGCGCCGGCCAGCATGGCGATCAGCAAAACCGCGAAACCGAATCCCGCGCGGGTCGGCGCTATGTAGACGCGGCGGCGATCGAGCCGCACCGGCAACGGTTCCGGCGTGCGCCCCCGCAGGAGGTCCGGCAGCCGACGCCGGATGCGTGCCGCCAGCGTGCGCGCCCCGCCGTGCGGTCCGCGATCCATCGCATCATTCGACCGGAACGGATTCGAGCAACGCCTGCGCAAGCGCCTCGCGCGTCGCGCTGCGCGCCGGAATCAGGCGATGGCCGGCGACCGCGACGAACACCGCCTGGACATCTTCCGGCAACACGTAGTCGCGGTCGCCCAACAGCGCCCAGGCGCGGGCGCAGGCCAGCAGCGCAAGACCCGCGCGCGGGGAAAGCCCGGTGCGGATGTCGTGGTGTTTGCGGCTCGCGGCGACGAGCGCCAGCACGTAGTCGAGCAGCGCCGCGCTGGTCGTGGCGCCGTGCGCGTGGCGGCGCAGCGCGAGAATGTCGGTGCCCGACAGCCGCGCTGCCAGCCGCTCCAGGAGGGCGGAGCGGTCCTCGCCGGTCAGCAGTCCGCGTTCGGCTTCCGGATCCGGGTAGTCGAGCGAGATGCGTAGCATGAACCGGTCAAGCTGCGAGTCGGGCAACGGGTAGGTGCCCGCCATGTCCAGCGGGTTCTGCGTGGCGACCACGAAGAACGGTTGCGGCAGCGCGCGGCTCGCACCATCCACCGTCACCTGGGCCTCGGCCATCGCTTCCAGCAGCGCGCTCTGGGTCTTCGGCGTGGCGCGGTTGATCTCGTCCGCGAGCAGCAACTGCGCGAAAATCGGACCCGGCTGGAAGCGGAACTCACTTCTGTCGCGGTCGAACACGCTTACGCCGACGATGTCACTCGGCAGCAGGTCCGAGGTGAACTGGATGCGCCGGAAACTCAGGCCCAGGGTCACCGCCAGCGCGTGCGCCAGGGTGGTCTTGCCGACGCCGGGAACGTCCTCGACCAGAAGATGCCCGCCGGCCAGCAGGCACGCGAACGCCATGCGTATGGCCCTGTGCTTGCCGACCAACACATCACCCACCTGTGCGATAGCGGCGTCGAGCCGCTGGCGCGGCATCGCGTCGATGGCCACGGCACCTGCGTTGGCAAGGGTCTGATCCATACCGATTCCCCGTGCGTCGATCCGGCTGCAGTTTACGATGTCGAAGCGCAGAAGATTTTGTGGGCGGCGGCGGTATCCCGCCGCTGGGTCAGGGTGAAATCCTGCCCTGGAGGCAGGCTTCGAGCAACTCCAGCCGATCATTCCCCCAGAAGAGGTGTTTACCCAGGAACAGCGCCGGCGCGCCGAACGCACCGCGGCGCACCGCCTCATCGCTGTTTGCGCGCAGCAGATCCTTGGCCGTCTGTTGCTCGGCAGCGACGAGCAGGGCAGGGGCGTCCAGCCCCAGCGACGTGCACACCTTCGCGAGCTCGTCCGCCTGCGAGAGGTCGCGACCCTCGACCCAGTAGGCGTGCATCAACGCCAAGGGCAGCCGGGACGGCTCGCTCCCGTTTCCGAGGGCAGCGCACGCGAGGCGCTGCGGCAGCACGCTACGCAGCGGGAACAGTTCCGGTACATGGAACGGGATTCGGTAGTACGCGGCCCAGCGCACGAGATCGGCGCGCAGGTAGGCCCATTTCGCCGGAATCGTCGCCGGCGCATGGTTGCCGGTTGCCCGGAACACGCCGCCCAGCAGGAAGGGACGCCAGTCGATCCGCACCCCGGTGCGATCCACCAGCGCGCCGAGCTGCGTGGCGGCAAGGTACGTGTACGGGCTCGCAACGTCCCAGAAGAATTCGACGCGTGCGTGATCCATGGTTTCCCTCCGTGCCGCGTGCGTCGCGCCCTGCCTGCGCGCGTCCGTCCGGCGTCGCCGACGGCCTTTCCACTGTAGCAGCCATGACCGCGGTGATGCGCCTCGCGCGCGGACGGCCGTCGGATCGCCGGCAAGCCCACGCGCCCACCGAGGGCGTGGCCCACGGCGGCCGTGCGCCCGGACCGCGTGGACGGCGTAATGTACGCGCAAGTCACTTTTTGCGTACGGCGCGAGGACTCTGCGTCGCAGTCCCGCCCTGCGATGCGGCGGTTGCGGCACGCTTCACCATGGCGGCATTGATCGGAGGGAAGGCAGATGAGTCAGGATACGCGTGGCAATTACGCCAGGGCACACGCTGCGGCGCTTGCCGACCCGGCCGGGTTCTGGGCGAAG
>JBOHYX010000112.1:0-7574 GCA_050738115.1 Rhodanobacteraceae bacterium | reverse complement strand
GAGCCGTTCGATCAGCTCGGCATCGAGACCGGGCGAAAACAGGCCCGTGCACGACACCGTGACGAGGTGCGTGATGCCAGTGCGCGCGACATTGGTATTCGCAAACGCGGCATCGCAGGCCCGCGCGGCAAGTGCGCCCGCATCGCGCTCGTAACGGGCCAGCCGCACCGCCGTGGTCGGGCCGCCATCGTCGGCGGACGTGTGCGGCGGGAAGAACGCCTCGATGGATGCGCCATCGTCGTCGCGCGCGAGCAGCACGCTGCCACGCCGCTCGACGCCGCTGGCGTGATAGATCCGCCGCAGCCAGGTGCGTTCGCCCTGGCTGCGGCAGCAGCGGTCGGCCGCGAGTTCCATGGCCAGGTCCTGGGCGAACGAGCCGGCAGGGACCGCGGTGCCCATCCCGAGGATCGCCGCGCCGGTCATGGGTTCACGGCTTCCGGAATCCTGAAGCCGCGATTCAGCCACGCGGTGACGGGCGCGGTCAACGCGGGCGCGCCCTCCAGCAATGGCAGCATCGCGCCAAGCAGGCGCGGATGGCGCAACAACGTGGTGATGCCACGGCATGCGAGCTTGCGCATCCGCAGCATCCCGAGGTGCCGCGCATGCCAGCGCGCGGTGATGTCGTCCATCCACTGTTCGACGGCTTCGAGCGCGAACGGCTGCACGGCGATGGCATCCGCGAGCGCCCACGCCATACCCTCCCCGGTGAAGGGTTCGACGTAGCCCATGGCATCGCCCAGCGCCAATACGCGCGGCAAGGCACCGCTTGCGGCGCGCGTGCGGGTGAGTCGCGGCGTACCCCGCCAGCGCACCTGGTGCAAGTCTTCGGGTGCCGGAAACCCGGCTGCGTCGAGAATGCTGCGGACGGCCTTCGCCGGGCCGCCGGCCTGCGCGCACCAGGACGGATCCAGCGCGGCGGCGATGTTGGCTGCATCGCCCTCCGCGCGCACCAGCCCGACGTACCCCTGCGCGGTGCAAGCCATGTGGATCACGCCCGCGCGATACCACGCCGGAGCGTCGGGCAGGGTCGCGCCAACTCCTATACGCGCGTGCCGCGCAACGCGCCAGCCTGGATCGTCCGCCAGACGCGTCGCGAGTCCGCCGCAGTCCAGCACCACCCGCGCGCACACGACCCGCTCCGTCGTTCCCTGCCGCAACCCGACGTCGCGGCCAGCTTGCGTGACGCTTCCAAGCCTCGCACCCGTGGCCGGCAAAAATTGTGCGCCGGCGCCACGCGCGTGTTCGACCAGAATCGCGTCGAGGCGCCGTCTGGAAATCGCAATACCGCGCGGCAACGCGAGCGTCGCCGCGCGCCCACGGCAGCCCAACCGCAGGCGGTCATACCCGGCGCCCTCGTGCAACTGGATTCCGGCTTCAGCGAGCATCTGCAGCGCCGCCGCATTGACGCAGCCCCCACACACCTTTGCGCGCGGCCACGTGGACTTCTCGACCAGCACCACGCGCAGCCCTGCGCGCGCAAGGTGCAGGGCGCAGGTCGCGCCCGCGACGCCCGCGCCGACCACCACCGCGTCCCACTCGGGGCCAAGTTCATGCAGATCCATGCGATGCATCCTGCTCCCGCGACCATGTCATCAGGAAACGTTGCGGCCACTGCCGCTCGAAGCACACACCCTGCAATCCCGCCTCACGCGCGAGCGCGCCCGCTTCGGTCACGTTGAGCGCCGCGCGCACCGAACGCAAGCCGTCTTCGTGCACGATGGGCGAGCCCGACAGCAGCCTTGTCCCGATCCATGCCAGCAGATACCCCATCGGACTGCGGACAAGATCGCTGACCAGAAGATGATCGGTGCTGCCGGCGAGCCCGCGCAACAACGCGGCGATGCGCACGTCGGTGAGGTGATGCAGGAACAGGGTGCACGTGATGAAGGTGTAATGCTGCGGCAGCGCGTCGGTGGTCACGTCCGCGCGGAAGAACTTCACGGCGACGTCCGCGTGCCCGGCCGCGCGTGACGCATGCTCGAGCGCGACGTCGCTGAAATCGCAACCCTGTACGTTGAGTGGGAATCCGTGCCGCTGTGCGCGACGCGCCACCGCGATCGCGACATCGCCGCCGCCGCAGGCGACGTCGAGCAGCGACGCGCCGGCATCCGGATGCGCGCGGAGCACCCGTTCAATCCGCGGCCACAGCGCGGCGGCGGTGCCGCTGATCCAGTTGATCCTCCGCAGCCCGTGCAAAGCGGCGTTGTGCGCCTGCGCCGCGAGCGTGGGATCATCCATCAGTTCGCCAACAAGGTCGCGCGTCGCCAGCATGCCGGTCAGGGATACCTCCGGTCACTTGCAGTCCACCATTGATGGTACGCCGCCGGCGCGTTGCGCACGCGCAGCGGCTGTCACAAGCCGCCGGGTCCGCTTTCCCGCTCGGGGGCGGCGCGGAAGCAGCACAGTACGGACCTGGTCTGATTATACTTGCGTATAACCATGGAGACGGAGATGCACACTACCAATCTGCGCAAGGTCGGCGGCTCGACCATGCTGGCGGTTCCGCCGGCGCTGCTCGACGTCCTGAACCTGAAACCTGGCGCCAAGGTCACGGTGGCAGTCGATGCCGGGCGTCTGATCGTCGCGCCCCAGGCGCGACCGCACTACACGCTCGACGAATTGCTTGCCCAGTGCCATCCGAAGGCCAGGCGAACGACCGAAGACCGGGCATGGCTTGACGCGAAGCCGGTCGGCCGCGAACTGCTGTGATGGAACGCGGCGATATCTACCGCGTCTCGCTTGACCCGACTTCGGGCCACGAACAACGCGGGACGCGGCCCGTGCTCGTGATATCGCCGGGAGCGTTCAACCGACTGACGAAGACGCCGGTCGTGCTGCCCATCACCACAGGTGGAAGCTTTGCGCGCACGGCCGGATTCGCGGTGCCCCTCATCGGCGCGGGTACACGAACGACGGGGGTAGTCCGGTGCGATCAGCCGCGGGCGATCGACCTCGGCTCAAGACATGCCCGGAAGCTGGAAAGCGTATCTCCGATGATCGTCGACGAGGTGCTGGCGAGGCTCTCGACGATCCTGGAGTGAACGAAAAACTGCGGTGCCGCGGGCAACCCGGAGCGGCCTCTGACGACGCGAATCGACGCCGCCCTCCACCCCTCACCATCGCCCATCCCGAAAACCGCAACCCGGAACGCCGAGTTGATCGCCCTGCTGGGAATGCTGGCCGCACCCGGACCGTTGTCGATCGACACTTACCTGCCCAGCACGCCCGCGATCGCGCGCGAGTTCGGCGTCGCGGCGGCGCTCGTGCAACAAAGTGTCAGCGCGTAATTCCTCGGCCTCGCCGCCGGTCTGGTGGTGTGCGGGCCGTTGTCCGACCGCTTCGGGCGCCGGCCGATCTTGTTCGCCGGGCTCGCGGTCTACCTCGCGGCCACGCTGGCCTGCGTTCTGGCGCGCGACGTCGACACCCTCATTGTGGCGCGCGCCGCGCACCGCCCGGCTGCCCAAGCCGACGCCCGGTAGCCGGGTGCGAGCGCGGCTTTGCCTACTTCGCCGGGCCCTTCGCGCGTTCCACCTTCACCTGGTCGGCCGTGACCTGTTTGGCCTGGTTGCCCCACGCGGTGCGCTCGTGGTTGGCGATGTCGGCAATGTCCGCGTCGCTGAGCGATGGTCCGAACGGCGGCATCGCGCTCGGATACGTCACGCCATCGATGGGCACGCCGTGTGCACCGTGCAGGATCGTGTCGATCTGCAGAGCCGGGTTGGCGTCAAGCACCGCGGGATTGCCCTTGAGCGGCGGGAACGCGCCCGGCAAGCCCGTGCCGGTCGCCTGGTGGCAGGCCGCACAATGGGCCGTGTACAGCGATGCACCGCGCGCCGGATCGAATTTGTACGGGCCGGCCGGCGCGGAGGCGGGCGGCGTACCCGCGGCCGGCGCCACGGTGGTCACGGCAGCCGCAGCCGGCGCGGAGCTGACCGGAGGTTTTTCCGCGGCGATCGCGGCGGCATCGCCCACCTGCAGCACCCCCTGCGCCCCGATCATCGCGTGCGCCATGTCGTGATCGACGAAGACGTAGTTGCCGGGTTGGTCCAGCGTGATGTCGAAGATCGCGCCGGCACCCGGCCCCACGGTGTAGGTCGAGACGCCGGTCAATGCGTGCGCGGGATCGCCATCGGGATAGACCTTGTCGAAGATCCCGCCGATCACGTGGAACGAACTCCACAGATCCGGCCCCGCATTGACGAAATAGATCCGCACGAGCCCACCGGGCGTCGCCGGCAGCGGATGATCCTTGTACTGGAACGCGACGCCGTTGAACACGACCTCATCGGGCTTCTCCGCCAGCATCTTTTCGTAGTTGGGCCCCATCAGGTGCCCCGAAATCTGCTGGGTGTACCACTCGCTCTGCACGATCACGTAACTTTCGGCAGCGGGCGGCAGCGGGGTCGCCGGATCAACGATGATCGCGCCGTACATGCCATTGCCGATGTGCAGCAACACTGGCGGCGTACCACAGTGGTACAGGAACGCGCCCGGCACCTTGGCGACAAACGAATAGGTGAGTTTCTCGCCCGGTTTGACTTCGGCGTAATGCAGGTTCGGGGGCGTGATCGCGGAGTGAAAATCAAGCGAATGCTCCATCGTCCCCTTGTTGGTGAAGGTGACGTTGACCGTCTGGCCCTGGCGCACGTGGATCACCGGCCCGGGAACCTCGTCACCGAAGGTCCACGCCTGGTATTCGACGCCGCTGGCGATCGACACGGTGGTGTCGGTCGACTCGATGTTGACGTCGACGCTGTTGCCGGGCGTCAACGGCGGCAGCGTTGCGTTCCGGGCCTTGGGGACAGGTTGCTTCGATGCGAGCGACAGCGGCGAGACCGCGGCGGCCGCGGCCGTCGGCGTCGGCGCGGCCACGTGCACCGTGCTGTGCAGGCCGCCGATCAGGAAGAACACCAGCAGCGCGATGCCGATGATCGCGGTGACCTGCGCGGCGGCCGATGAGGGGCGCACCGGACGCAGCGGAACGCCGTGGCTCCATTCGGCGATGTGGCTCCATCCGAGCCAGCGCCGCTCGATCAGGTAATCCACGCTGTACGGACTGGTGCCGCCGCGATAGTTCATCCCGATCAGCAGCAGGAACACCAGCACGTAGGTGAGCGCGGTGCCCATGTTCGCCGCGCCCACCGTGTACGGGCCGCCGAAGCCTTCGGCCGTGCTCCAGATCAGGAGGCTGAACAGTGCGCCGAGCACGTAGGCGGTGCGCCGCGCGAACCCGAACAGCAGCGCGAACGCGAGCAGCGTTTCGGCGGCCCGCGTGAGCCACACGAACAGCATCGCGTGCGGCGTGACCACCGCGATCCACATCTCGAACCACCACGCCGACCACGCCGGTTGTCCCTGTGCGGCGTTGTGCAGATAGCCGACGTAGTTGGCCGCGAACTGCGACGTCCAGGTAAACGCCGCGCCGATCGCCCAGATGATGCCGAAGGCGATCCTGAGCGCAGCGCTGGCGACCGCCGGCCACGTGTTGGAGAAGCGTTCACCGTCGCGCGGGTCTGACATGCGTGGCCCTTTCTGGTTGCGCAATCGAGGTTGAAGACTACCGGCAATCTACCGATGCGGCCAGCGCGTCAGGTTGACTGCCCTCAATGCACGCCGCAACGCGCGGGACTCGGGCGGTCAGCGCCCCACGGCCACACCCCGGCATGCCCTGTTCGTTCACCGCCCGACACCGTCGCGACGATCCACGCCCGCAGTTTGACCCGCACGCGCGCGGCGTCCATGACGCGCATCAACCGGCGACCGGCGCCGCGTGGGGTACATTGCAAGGCGTTCCCGGGTTGCGCAGAGCGACGGCGTGCCGCTCGCGTGCGCGTCGCGCAGCACGGCAACCGCGCCCGCACCGACCATCCCATGTCGACCGCCACCGACAACGCTGCTCCGCGCCACAGCACGCACGCCGCGGCCGAACGTTCCACGCCGGGTCCGCGCCGCGTCACCGCGAGCCGCGCGGAGCCCGAGCAGCCGCGCCTGCTCGGCCGCTCGCGCGCCTACACAGCCGACACCCTTCCAGCGCGCCTGCGCCACTGGCACGCGCCACGCATCAACCGCTGGGAAAGGCTGTGCGTGACGACGGGTACGCTCGCGATCGAATGCCTTGGCGCGGGCGGTGTCGCGGGCAGCGTGCTCGCCGCGGGCGAACAAACCTGGTTCGCACCGGGCACGCGTTGGCGCGTGGCGCATCTCGACGCGGACGGCCGCTTCGAGATCGAGGTCCACGCCGATTCCAGGGGCCAGGCCGAAGCGCCCCAACCCGTGCGCTCCGACCTGCTGTCGCGCGCCCGGCGCGTGCACGTGCCCGACGTCGCGGCCCTGCTGGCACTGGCGCGCGCGCTCGCACCCGGCGAACGTCGCCTCGTCGACGCCCGCTTCAGCCTGGATGCGCTGCCTGCGGCCTGGCTGCGACCGCGCACCCTGTTCTGGCATCCACTGCACGCCGACGCCGCGGCCTTCACGGCACTGATCGCGCACAGCGGCGAACCGATCGACCTTGCAACGTACCTCGGCCGTGACCACGCCGTGATCGAAGCGGCGCTGGGCGAGGCGCTGTCCGGCGACGCCGAGGGCGCCCGCTGGCTGCGCGCGGCGCTCGAACGTCACCTGCACATCGAGGAGGGACTGGTCTTTCCGGCGTACCTCGACGTCGGCGGCGAAGGACGCCTTGTGCGCGGTCTGGAGAACGAGCACCGCTACCTGCGCCAGTACCTGCGCGAACTCGACCAGCCCGCCAGCCGGCGCAAGTTCCTCAGGCTTCTGGACGGCCACGACGAGAAGGAGGAGTGCGCCGTGTACCCCGACATCATCGCAAAACTCGGCGCCCGCGCCGGCTCGCTGCTGGGTCAGGCGCTCACGCGCCCGCCGCAGGTTCCAGTATGAATCCATTTCCAGCGATGCGGCGGACCGTGTCCGCCCTACGCCCGGTAGGGCGGGCAATGCCCGCTACGCCCGGTAGGGCGGGCAATGCCCGCCACATGGCCTGTTCCAGCTTGACGGATCCCCGAGCGTCGGCCAGTGCGCCGGCGCTTACTTGAGGTAGATATCGTCGGGATAACACCAGGCCCAGTCCGGGCCGGCTTCGATGGTCTTGATGATGGCGTGGCCCGTCGCCTCGTAATGGGCGCGCGCGTGGCGATTCTTCGAACTGTCGCAGCAGCCGATATGCCCGCAGATCATGCAGATGCGGAGCTGCACCCAGGTATCGCCCCTGGCCACGCACTCCGGGCAGGCGTGTTCTGTGTAGCTCACCTCGTGTGCCGAATCCGTGTGCGAACAGGCTTTCGAGTTGCGCTGGCGCTCGGTCAATTCCACGTTGGGCATGTCGGTGCTCCTGTTCCGCCCGTGCTACCACATGCGATGGTGATACCGCCAAGGTTGTCACGCAACAGCACCACCGTCACGGCTCGACTGACTCGTGCACCTGCGGCATGAATCCGCCGCGGAACATCGCCACGATCGAGGCGGGCGTCAGCACGGTTGCGGGTTCTCCAGGCGCGGGCAACGGTCGCGGTCGTCTGTAACCCTGGTGCGACCACGGGAACAACCGGCCGCCCCAGATC
>JBOHYX010000111.1:0-7584 GCA_050738115.1 Rhodanobacteraceae bacterium | reverse complement strand
CTCGTGATCAAGCTGCCGATGCCGCCGGGAACCTTGTACACGTTGTGGCACAACGAGGCGGATTTCGAGAAGACCTATCTTTCCCGTTATCCGGGTTACTACCTGTCCGGCGATGCGGGCTATTTCGACGCCGATGGCTACGGGTCGGTGATGACCCGCATCGACGACATCATCAACGTCGCCGGCCACCGGCTGTCGACCGGGCAGATGGAACAGGTCCTCGCCGCGCATCCGGACGTGGCGGAAGCCGCGGTGGTCGGCGCCGCCGACGACCTGAAGGGCCAGGTGCCAGTCGGGCTGGTCGTACTCAAATCCGGGGTCGCGCGCCCGGACGCGGCGATTTGCACCGAGCTGGTCGTGCGCGTGCGCGAGGAAATCGGCGCGGTGGCCGACTTCAAGCACGTGACGGTGGTGGCGCGACTGCCGAAGACGCGCTCCGGCAAGGTGTTGCGGGTGACCATTCGGACCATGGCCGATGGCGTCCAGATCCAAGTACCGCCGACCATCGAGGATGAAGCTGTCCTGCCGGAGATCTCCGCCGCGATACAGAAGCTGGGTTACCCGAAGCCGCGTTGACGGGCACTGCCGTTGCGCAGTCAGTGAGGTGTGAAAGCGGGCCGGGAAAGCGCTCGCAGCGCGACAGATGGTTCGCATCGAACGCGTCCGTTCACGCGGTTTATACGCGCTGCGTGATATTTGCGCATATCAGCGGTGCTGGAGCGGTGCAATCACTGGGCTAAGGCGCGAGGCGGACTTCGATGACAGACGAAACGAAAATCGTAACAGTTCAAAGAAAATCGTTGATCGGTAATCCGGTGTGCGTGGGCGTCGGCGGGTTCGGCATCACGACCGTCTGCCTGGGCCTGTACAGCATCCACATACTTCCGGACGCCGGCATGACCGTGGTGTTGATCCTCGCGGCGTCCTACGGCGGCCTCATACAGTGGATTGCCGGGTTCTTCGCCCTGGCCAAGGGGGAGACCTTCGCGGGCTCGTTCATGACGGCATACGGCGCGTTCTGGTGGAGCTATGTCGCGCTCCTCGTGTACGGCGTGCCGCACATGACGGCAGCCGGCGGCGCCGACGCCGCGGGCATCGCGGTCGGGATTTATCTGGTCATGTGGACCCTCACGACCATCGGATTCTGGCTGGTGTCGTTCAACACCAACGGATTTGTGCTGGCGACGTTCACCGAGTTCGTGATCACGCTTATCGTGCTTGACATCGGTGCGTTGGGCAATATCCCGATTGCGAGCCTCATTGGCGGCTATCTGGTGATCCTGCTGGGACTGATGGGCTGGTATGTCGTGTACGCCGAGCTCATCAACGAGTCGGCCGGGCGCGCGGTCGTTCCCTTGTTCCCGTTCAAGAACGGGCCCTTGATGGCGCGTCGTCCCACGCCTGCGGAGCCTTTTTGACGGGACGTCGTTTCGTGTCACCGTGATGATTCGAGCCGCGATGGCGCGGCCCGAATCACCAGCGGGGTGTCACGGGGCGGGCCGTTGAATGCCTGCGGCGGGCCCCGATCGTGCGCACGCGATCGCGGCTTGATCGCGCGCGTTGCAGTCCGCGCGGCCGCGCGTTTGCGGGGGTCAAGCCGGGTACCGACCTTCGAGGGCCGTCGGTCGCGTCGCTGGCGGTTCGGCACGACCGGCCGCATCCATGCGCGCCACCAAAGCGTATGCTGGGGCGAGTGGTCGGCGGAGCGCTGCATCCCGCCGTGCGAGCCCGGCGCTGATTGGAGGAGGGTCATATGGTTACTGCCACTGAAACGCCGAGGAATACCGGCAGTGGAACATTCATCACGGCCCGCGACACCTTGCTGAAATACCGTGACCATTACACGGGCGCCGTCGAACATTTCAAATGGCCGCGGCCGCAGCATTTCAACTGGGCGCTGGATTATTTCGATGTCCGGGCCCGCGGCAACGATCACCCCGCACTGTGCATCGCCGATGCTGCCGGTGTGACCCGCCAGGCGACCTTTGCGGAACTGGCGACGCGTTCGAGCCAGGTCGCGAATCATCTGCGCAGCCTCGGCGTGAAGCGCGGCGACCCGATCATGCTGATGCTCGGCAATGAGCCGGCGCTGTGGGAAACGATGCTCGCGGCGATCAAGCTCGGTGCACCGTTCGTCCCGTGCAGCGTGCTGCTGACGCCGCAGGATCTCGCCGATCGCATGCGCCGCTGCGGCGCACACCACGTCGTCACCAACCGTGCCTACGTCGATCGCTTCGCGGGCGGTGGTGGTGCGCACCTGTGCACCGACGAGGGTGAGGCACCAAAAGGTTGGACCGCGCACGCGGCCGCCTACACGTTTCCCGACACGTTCACCCCGGACGGCGAGACCGGTGCCGACGACCCGTTGATTTACTACTTCACTTCGGGGACTACCGCGCAGCCGAAGCTGGTCGTCCAGACGCACTCGAGTTACCCGATGGGACACCTGACCACGATGTACTGGATCGGGATCAGGCCCGGCGATGTCCACTTCAACCTGTCCTCGCCGGGATGGGCCAAGCACGCATGGAGTTCGTTCTTCGCACCATGGAACGGCGAGGCGACCATCGTCGCGATGAACATGGACCGCTTCGATCCCATGGCGCTGCTGAAGTGCCTTGCCGATCAGCGTGTCAACACGTTCTGTGCGCCCCCGACCGTGTGGCGGATGCTGATCCAGCAGGACCTGGCGGCGTGGCGCGGCAAACTGTCGCTGCGCGAACTGGTCAGCGCCGGCGAGCCGCTCAACCCGGAGGTGATCGAGCGCGTGAGGGACGCGTGGGACATCACGATCCGCGATGGTTACGGGCAAACCGAGACCCCGGCGATCATCGCCAACAGCCCAAACCAGCCGCTGCGGCCGGGATCGGTGGGGCGGCCCATGCCGGGGTTCACGATCGAGTTGCTCGACCCTGACGGCAAGCCGGCCGAAGAAGGCGAGGTCTGCATCGCGTTGACACCGGAGCGCCCGGTGGGGCTGATGCAGGGGTACTTCAGTGCGCCCGAGGCGACGGCGAAGGTCATGCGGAACGGCTACTACCACACCGGCGACGTGGCGATGCGCGATGCGGACGGCTGGTTCACCTACGTCGGCCGCGCCGACGACGTCTTCAAGGCATCGGATTACCGGATCAGCCCGTTCGAGCTGGAAAGCGTGATGATCACGCACCCGAAGATCGTCGAGGCCGCGGTGGTGCCGAGCCCCGATCCGGTGCGCACCTCGGTGATCAAGGCGTTCGTTACGGTGAGCGCCGGGACCAACGTTGATTCGGGCTTGGCGCGTGACGTGTTCGCGTTTACGCGGCACGAACTCGCGGCGTACAAGCGGGTGCGGCGAATCCAGTTCGTCGCCGACCTGCCGAAAACCATCTCGGGCAAGATCCGGAGGGTGCAGTTGCGCGCCGACGAAGCCAGGCGCCGGGCCGCCGGCGAGCTCGGCGAAAACGAATTTCTGGAAGAGGATTTTCCGGAATTGAAGCGCGATACGAAGTAGCCGTGCCGCGAAGCTGCAATCCGCTGGCGACGTCCGCGGCTCGGGTCGCGCCCGGGGTGTCCGCGCGCGTCGGAACCGCGCTGTGCGGCGGCGCGCCGAGCGACTGGATCAGGGTATCGCGAGCCCGGAGTCCCGCAGGGCTTTCGCGAGCGCGATCAATGGCAGCCCGATCAGTGCGGTGGGATCCGCGCTCTCGATGCGTTCGAACAACGCGATGCCGGCGCCTTCCGCCCTGAAACTGCCAGCGCAATCGAGCGGACTCTCGTGCGCGATGTAGCGGTCGATCTCGGCATCGGTAAGTTCGCGGAACGCCACCCGGGTGTGGTCGAGGATCGCCTGCCGGTGGCCATCGCGGGTATTAATCACGCAGGCTGCCGTGTAGAAATCTACTGTTTTTCGGCTACTTGCGCGTAGTTGTTGATGCGCGTTCTGGGCGTCGCCGGGCTTGTGCAGCACTGTATCGCCGAGCGCCGCGACCTGGTCGGAGCCAATCACCAGGGCGTCGCGCCGCTTCGCCGCAACGGCTCTCGCCTTGGCGTCGGCGAGCCGCGCAGCGCGCGCGGGGGGCGCCTCGCCGGGCCGTGCGGTTTCGTCCACGCCGGGTGACGCCTGCTCGAAATGCTGGACGATCCGGCCGAGCAGTTGCGCCCGATAACGCGAGGTCGACGCCAGCACGATCCGCGGCGCGTTCATGGCTGCTGCGACAGGTCTTCGATCTTTTCGCGCACGGCCGTCTCGAGCGCGCGCTGCGCCGAGTCCAGGTCGCGCAGTTGCTGGCCCAGCGCGTCGCGTGCCTTGCCCATCGCCGCGGCGGCCGCGTCGAGTTCACGCTGGCTGGCGTGTTCGGCCTCGTCGCGCAACCACAGGCGGTGCGCCAGCAGGTCGCGCAGCGCGGCGTCGATGGCGTGCTGGGCGTGGGACTCGCTGGTCGCCTGCCGGTGCGGTCCCAGTGACATCGATGCGTGCGCGCGCGCCAGCCGCTGGCGGCATTCCTTCAGATCGTGCTCGATGCCATCGGCTTCGAGGTACAGCGTGCGCAGCGTGCGCTGGTGCCGAAGCTGCCGGACGACGAACCACGCCAGCGCGCCGCATGCGAGCGCCGCCGCGATGGCGGGCAGGGCAATGCCGAACAGGACGGAGGGAACGGGGGTCAAGCTCGGGGCTCGAAACGATGGTAGACGCGGATGTCAAGCATGATACGGGCCAACCCGGCCCGCTGTGGCGAGGTTGACTTTGCGGAGCGCCGAATCTAGCATTCCGCGCTTATGTCCGCGTCGCTGCCAGCGAGTGTGGACGCCGAACGCATGGTGGCCGGGCGGCGATCTTTCGAAGGTGTCCTGCCGGTCGCGGAATTGCCGCGGCTGATGCAGGCGCTGGCCAGGGACACGGGCGGAGTCGCCTACAATCTCGATTTCGAACGGGGTCAGCTTGGCGGCCCGGAGTTGCATGTTCGGCTGGCGGCGCGCCTGATGCTGGAGTGTCAGCGCACGCTCGAGCCGTTCGAGTACCCGGTCGAGATCGACGCGCGACTGGGGCTGCTTGCGAGCGAGGTCGACGCGGCGGCGCTGCCCGAATCCCGCGAACCGCTGTTGCTGGAGGACGGCGCGCTGCAGCTGCACCGGGTGATCGAGGATGAATTGTTGCTGGCGTTGCCGCTGGTGCCCGTCAAGCCCGGCAGCGAGATGTTGCAGGGCGAATGGAACACGTCCGGGCAGGTACCGCACGATGCGGAGACGGGCGAGCCGGTGGCGCATCCATTCGCAGGCCTGAAGGAACTGCTGGACGCCCGCGCCAAACGACATTGAGTACAGAATCAGGAGAGCCGTCATGGCCGTTGCCAAAAGTCGCAAATCCCCGTCCCGCCGCGGCATGCGCCGTGCGCACGACGCCCTGGACCACGTCCAGCTCGCGACCGACCCCACGTCGGGCGAGATCCATCGCCGCCACCACCTCACCAAGGACGGCTACTACCGCGGCCGCAAGGTGATCGAGGACAAGCGGGCGGTCGTCGAGGAGGATTGACCTCGTCGGCGGCAGCGCTGCCTGGCGATGCGCGGTGCGAGCAAGTGCGCGCCACCGGCGCGTGACTCCGCCCAGCCTGCGATGCCATCTGCCGAGCCGCCTGGTTCGACGGAAGTTCGGGACATGCATGGTGCGCGGCGTCCATCGCCAAGCTGATTCCAAACGTATCCCGAGGATCGCCTCTTGACCTATGCCCGCATTCTCGCAACCGGCAGCGCGCTGCCCGAGCGCATCGTCACCAACGCGGACCTCGCAAGGATCGTCGACACCAGCGACGAGTGGATCCGGACGCGTACCGGCATCCGCGAACGACGGGTGGCAGCGGACGGCGAGACCACGGGCGATCTCGCGTACCGCGCCGCATGCCAGGCGCTGGCCGATGCGGGCGTCAAGGCATCCGAACTCGACATGCTGGTGCTGGGCACCACCACGCCGGACATCGTGTTTCCGGCGACAGCCTGCCTCATCCAGAATCGCCTCGGCGCCAACGGCTGCATGGCCTTCGACGTCAACGCCGCGTGCTCCGGCTTCATGTACGCGCTCGGCGTCGCCAACAATTTCATCCGCACCGGCCAGGTACAGCGCGCACTGGTGATCGGCGCGGAGACCCTCACCCGGATGCTGGACTGGAGCGAACGCGAAACCTGCGTCCTGTTCGGCGACGGCGCCGGCGCGGTGGTGCTGGAAGCATCCGCTGAACCCGGCATCATCGTGACCCGCCTGCACGCCGACGGTGGCTACAAGGAGTTGCTGTACAACCCGGTCGGCGTATCCGTGGGCTTCAAGGATGAAAAGAACCACGGCGTGCGGGTCAACATGCGGGGACGCGAGGTGTTCAAGGTTGCGGTGAGGACGCTCGACGCGCTCGTGGATGAAACCCTCGCGGCCGCCGGCATGCACGCCGACCAGATCGACTGGCTGATCCCGCACCAGGCCAATCTGCGCATCATCGAGGCCATCGCCAAGCGCCACGACATGTCGATGGACAAGGTGATCGTTACCGTCGACAAACACGCCAACACTTCCGCGGGCTCGGTGCCGCTTGCGCTGGATGCGGCGGTGCGGTCCGGGCGCGTGAAACGCGGCCATCACCTGCTGCTGGAAGCGTTCGGCGGCGGCCTTACCTGGGCCTCGGCGATGGTGCGTTATTGAAATGCCGGGAATCGGGAACGGCGAATCGGGAATCACGGCGTCGATTCCCCGGCCCACATCGCAGCCCATTCTCGGTGGTGCGACCTGTCAGATACTGAGCCAATCCGCGGACCATGCACGATGAGTGAGACACGACTCCCGAATCCCGATTCCCCATTCCCGTCACTCGCCTTCGTCTTCCCGGGCCAGGGTTCCCAATCGATCGGGATGCTTGCCGAACTCGGCGCCGAATTTCCGGAAGTCCGCAAGGTGTTCGACGAAGCCTCGGAAGGGGCGGGCATCGACCTGTGGGAGCTTGTCCAGAACGGTCCGGAGTCCGAACTCGGCAAAACCGAGCACACCCAGCCGGCGCTGCTTGCGGCGAGCGCCGCCGTGTGGGAAGTGTGGCAAGCACGGGGCGGTCCGAGCCCGGCGCAGATTGCCGGACACAGCCTGGGCGAATATTCCGCACTCGTGTGTGCTGGCGCCTTGCCGTTACGCGATGCCGCGGCGCTGGTCGCCGAGCGCGGGCGGCTCATGCAGGCCGCCGTGCCGGCGGGTGTCGGTTCGATGGCGGCGGTGATCGGCGGTGACGACGAAGTCATCCGCAACGTGTGCAAGGAAGTCTCCGGCAGTGAAATCGTGACGCCGGCCAATTACAACAGCCCCGGTCAACTGGTGATCGCGGGCCACGCCGCCGCGGTCGAGCGCGCCGCCCAGCGCCTGTCCGGGCTCGGCGTACGCAAGGTGGTCAAGCTCGCGATATCGGTGCCCTCGCACACGCCGCTGATGCGGGATGCCGCGCAGCAGCTCGCCGCGCGCATGGCCGATCTGCCATGGCGCCTGCCAACCATCCCCGTGCTGCAGAATGCGGATGCCAAGGCGCACGCCGGCATCGAATTCATCCGGGCGGCGCTCGAGCGCCAGTTGTACATGCC
>JBOHYX010000110.1:0-7610 GCA_050738115.1 Rhodanobacteraceae bacterium | reverse complement strand
GGCGACCGCCGATGATTCTTCCTCGAGCATGCGCGCGACGACGTTGGGCGAAGCCAGCACCAGCAGCGTTTCCGCATCGAACTGGCGCACCGCGCGGGTGATCTCGCGGAAGATTTCGTAGCCGACCGTCTCGGCGGTCTTGAGGATGCCGCGTCCCGCGCAGGCGGGGCACGGCTCGCACAATTGCCGGGCCAGGCTTTCGGTGGTGCGCTTGCGGGTCATCTCGACCAGCCCGAGCGGGCTCATGTCGTACACCGTGGTCCTGGCGTGGTCGCGCGCCAGCGCCTTGCCGAGCGTGCGCAGCACCTGGCGCTTGTGCTCGTCGTCGCGCATGTCGATGAAGTCGATGATGATGATGCCGCCGAGGTTGCGCAGGCGCAGTTGCCGCGCCGCCGCCTGCGCGGCCTCGAGGTTGGTGCGGAATGCGGTCTCCTCCAGGTTGCGGGTGCCGAGATAGGCGCCGGTATTGACGTCGATCGTGGTCATGGCCTCGGTCTGGTCGATCACGAGGTATCCGCCCGACTTCAGCCGCACTTCCTTGCGCAACGCCTTCTGGATCTCGTCCTCGGCGCCGTACAAGTCGAAGATCGGGCGCTCGCCGGGGTAATGCTCGACGCGCGAAGTGAGGTCCGGCATGAACTGGCGCGCGAACGCCAGCGTGCGTTCGAAGGTTTCGCGCGAATCCACGCGCACCTTTTCGATGTCGTCGTGCAGCAGGTCGCGCAGGACCCGCAGCGGCAGCGGCGGCTCCTCGTAGACGCGCTGGCCCGGCTCCGCATTCGTGATCGCCGCGGCCACGGTCTGCCACACGCGGGTCACGTAGGCGACGTCCTCGCCCAACGCCGTGGCATCGAGACCCTCGGCATTGGTGCGCGCGATCAGGCCGAACCCGTCGGATGCAAGCCCGGCCAGCACCCCGCGCAGTCGCTCGCGCTCGGCGTCGCCCTCGATGCGCGTGGACACGCCGAGCGTGGTGCTGTCCGGCAGCAGCACCAGGTAGCGAGAGGGAACGGACAGGTGCGTCGACAGGCGCGCGCCCTTGCTGCCGATCGGATCCTTGATGACCTGCACGATCACGCGCTGGCCTTCGTACACCAGGCTGGTGATGGGCGGAACGCTGGCGGGCGGCGACGCCGCGGCATCGATCGGGTCGGCGCCGGGTGCGGGATGCGCCATGTCCGCCGCGTGCAGGAACGCGCTGCGTTCCAGGCCAATATCGACGAACGCCGCCTGCATGCCCGGCATCACGCGCTTGATGCGTCCGCAGTAGATGTTGCCGACGTAACCCCGACGCCCGCTGCGCTCGATGCGCACCTCCTGCAACATGCCGTTCTCGACCACCGCTACGCGCGCCTCGCGCGGCGTGACGTTGATCAGGATTTCCTCGGTCATGGGTGCGTCCGCACGGCAGGAGCCACTTTATAGCTTGACCCATCCGTACCTGTCGATGCTGTCCCGGGTTGATCGAAGGCCGCCATCGGCATCCGTTCAGTCGCCGTGGTGACGCGCCCGGGCAGCTTCGAGCAGGCACGCGGTCTCGAACAGCGGCAGGCCCATCACCCCCGAATAGCTGCCCTCGAGGCGCGCGATGAAGCCGGCGGCCTGTCCCTGGATCGCGTAGCCCCCCGCCTTGCCGAACGGCTCGCCGGTGGCGACGTAGCGCGCGATCGCGGCGTCATCCAGGTTGGCGAACGTCACCAATGATTCGCACGCGAGCACGTCCTCCGGCGCTCCGACGACGCAGCACACCACGGACAGCGCGCGGTGCGTGCGGCCCGCCAATGCGCGCAGCATCGCCGCTGCATCGGCGGCGTCGCGCGGCTTGCCGAACACCCGGCCATCCAGGATCACTTCCGTGTCGGCGCCCAGCACCACCGCCTCCGGATCGCGCGCGGCCGCGACGTCGAAGCCGGCGCGCGCCTTGGCCCGCGCCACCCGCTCGACATAGCCGCGTGGCGATTCATCCGCGTCGCGCAACTCGGGCACGTCGACATCCACGATTGCGAAGGTGACGCCGAGTTGCGTGAGCAGTTCGCGACGGCGCGGTGATTTGGAGGCCAGATACAGCATCGCTCACGCCGCCGCGGCCACGACCACCGCGGGTTCCTCGACCGGCTGCACCAGCGCGATCACGGTCCAGCCGTTGCGCGGCTCGGTCTTGCGCTGGCTGTTCACGACCCGCAGGCGCCCGTTCGGCTCGATCCCGAACAACAGCACGGCATCAGCGCCGTGCTGTGCGAGGAACTCGGGCCAACCAAAGGTGTCGGTCAAGGCGTTGGACTTGATCCGCCAGCCGGCTTGCAGCAATCCGGCGAAACGTCCATGGGTCATGTCGCCGCCGAACAGCGCC
Source organism: Rhodanobacteraceae bacterium (assembly GCA_050738115.1). Lineage (GTDB taxonomy): Bacteria > Pseudomonadota > Gammaproteobacteria > Xanthomonadales > Rhodanobacteraceae > 66-474. Next base: position 5,260 of record JBOHYX010000110.1, on the reverse strand, counting down.
TTGGCGCGCAGGTTGCCGGCGAATGAGGAACGGTCGTTGGTGTCCTCGGGCGCGAGCACGCGCAGCCGGTACACGCGCTCGCGGCCGAACTCCTGGCGGTAGTGCAGGCACGCCAGCGAATTCAGCTCGCGCCGGCCCGACATCGCGAGCAACCGGCCAATCCCGGTCAGGTCGAGATTCATGTCCGCGTGTTGCGAAGTCGGATTGCCAAAGAAGGTCGCAAGGCCTTCCATGCGCGCCTTGCTGATGCCGTCCCAGTCGTCGTCGGCCAGCAGCGCCCGGAATTTCTGCCCGGCCAGCGCCGAGCCGATCGCGCGCGCCACGGGATCGGAGCCGAAGATCAGCACGCCGTCGGGATCGGGGTCGGCCACCTTGAGCCGTCGCGCCAGCGGGCGCGCCGCGCCACTCTGCAGGACCACGGTTCCGATGATGAGGATGAACACCAGCGGCACCAGCGCATCGGCGCCGGGCAGATCGAGGTCGCCAAGCCGCAGGGCGAACAGCGAGGATACCGCCGCGGCGACGATGCCGCGCGGCGACACGAATCCGATCAGCGTCCGCTCGCGCCAGGAAAGATTGCTGCCGAGCGTCGCGACCGCGACCGACAGCGGGCGGATGGCGAACTGCGCCACGACGAATACCACGATGCCGGCCACCAGCACGCCGGGCGGCAGCGGCCACTGCAGGCGCGCGGCCAGCGTCACGAACAGGACCGAAACGAGCAGCGTCGATACGTGCTCCTCGAAGGCCATGATGTGGTCGATGTGGATGCGCGGCAGGTTGCCAAGCGTGATCCCCATCAGCGTCACCGCGACGAGACCCGACTCGGACGCGAGCTGGTTGGACAGCGTGAACGCGCCCAGCACCGCGATCAGTGTCCCGAAGGCCTGCAGATATTCCGGTATCGACTGTCGGGACAGGAGGTAGCCCAGTCCCGCCGCCACCGCAAGGCCGATGCCGGCGCCGATGCCGATGGTCGCGCCGAACACCGCAAGCGAATGCCCTTCCTGGTGCGACACGATGCCTTCGAACACCAGCACCGCGAACAGCGCGCCGAGTGGATCGAGCACGATGCCTTCCCAGCGCAACGCACTGGCGATCCGTGCATTGGGCCGCAGCGTACGCAGCAGCGGTGTGATCACGGTCGGCCCGGTGACGCACGTCAGTGCCCCGAACAGGAACGCGATTTCCCAGCTCACGCCGGCGATCCAGTGCGCCGCGGCGGCCAGCATCAACAGCGCCAGCACCGCACCGTAGGTCACCATCCCGTGCACGGCGCGGCCGATGCCGCGCAGCTCGGCGAACCTGAGCGTCAGGCTGCCCTCGAACAGGACCAGCGCGACCGCGAGCGATACCGCCGGGAACAGCAGCGGTCCGAGCGCCTTGTCGGGATTGATGAAGCCGGTCACCGGGCCCAGCACGATGCCGATCAGCAGGAGAAAAAGGATGGCCGGCAACCGCATCCTCCAGGCCAGCCATTGTCCAAAGAAACCGACCACCAGCAGCAGCGTGAGCACCACGCCAGGATCCATCAACATGCGGTCTTCCGTCGTCGAACTCCGCGGTGGATGGTAACGGCACGTCGCGCCCGGCAGCACCGCGACGACCTCGCGCGCGCGATCCGGACCGGCCGGATGTACCCTCCCGACTGACGCGGTTCGGCGAACATGGGACAAGGGCGGCACGTGACGCGGGCGCGTGGCCGCCCACCTTCTCGACCGCCGTGTTCGCGCTCGGCTGCCTTGAGGCGGGAGCCGTGTTGCGGTCGCCGGCGCTGCGGATTCTCGGATTTGGCGCGGGCCTTGCAACGCTCGTGCTGTGGATCGGGACCGCCGGCTGGAATGCGGCACGCTGGGCGATCGCCCGCGTCACCCGCCACGATGGTACGGATGCCCGTTGAGGATCGTCACGGCGCGATACAACTGTTCGGCGACGACGAGCCGCACCAGCATGTGCGGCAGCGTCAACAGGCCCAGCGACCAGCGCTGATCGGCGCGTTGCAGGACCGCCTGCGCGTGACCGTCGGGGCCGCCGATCACGAACGCGAGCTCGCGACCAGCCATCCGCCAGCGCGCCAGTTGCTGCGCAAGCCGTTCGCTCGACCACGCCTCGCCACGGCCATCCAGCACAACGACGTGCGCATCGCGCGGCAACGCCGCAAGGATCGCGGCGCCTTCGTCCGCCACCGCGCGCGCAGCGTCACGGCCCTTGCCGCGCGCGCCGGGCCGGATTTCCACGAGCGCGAGCGGCAGCTCGCGCGAGAGGCGCTTGGCGTATTCGGCGAAACCTTCCGCTACCCAGCCGGGCATGCGTTCGCCGACCGCGAGCAGCCGCGCGCGCACCAGTGAACCCGGTCAGTCCGCGTTGACGGCTTCGGGCTCGGGCATCTGGTCGCCGACGGTCCACAGGCGCTCCAACCCGTAGAACTCGCGCACCCGCGGCAGCATCACGTGCACGATGATGTCACCGAGGTCGACCAGCACCCACTCCGCGGCGTCTTCGCCTTCGACACCCAGCGGCAGCATCCCCGCGCGCTTGGCGAATTTCACGACTTCATCGGCAATGGACTTGACGTGGCGCGAGGACGTGCCGGAGGCAATGATCAGCAGGTCGGCGATGGACGTGCGGCCGCGCACGTCGATTTCGCGGACATCGTGCGCCTTCAGTTCATCGAGGGCGGCGAGCACGCGCCGGCGCAGGGTCGCAAGGGTGGGAGGACGTGAGACAGGAATGGCGGCGGAGCGCGGCTTGGTCTGGCTGGTCAAGTTGTGGAAGGCCTCGGCCTCTGATGGCTGCGCGGGATGCGCAAGTCAAGTATGCGCCCGTGGGGGTGAAGTTCAACCCCTCGGGACTGGGGACTGGGGACTGGGGACTGGGGGCTGGGGGCTGGGGATTCGGGATTCGGAGAGCGGAAGAGCGCGCCGCCGCGCGTGCAAGTGCCGGTATTCTCCCGGCGCGTTTGGGCCCGGATGGATCCACGCAGCCCAACCTGCATTCGTCAGGTCGCACGATCGTTGCTGGTTGCGCTGTCCGAGTCCCGAGTCCCGAGTCCCGTGTCCCGGCTTTTCCGGTACGGCGCCAGCAACGCCGGATCATCGAGCAGCGCCCCCGGCACCAGCCAGCGCGGTTCTTGCCCTTCGGCGAGGAGTGACCGTATCCGGGTCGAGGAGATGCCAAGCGCCGACACCACCATGTGCAGCACCCGGCCGGCCGGCGCGGCACGCAACTCGGCGACACCGTCGGCCCTGCGCGCGGCAACTTCCGCCGCGAGTGCGTCGGGCATCGCCGGAATCTGGGCGGGGCGGGTCAACACGCACGCATGCGCCAGGTCGAACAACTCCTGCCAGCGATACCACGCGGTCAAGCCCACGAACGCGTCGGCGCCGATCAACAGCACCAGCGGGCGGTCGTGGCCGTATTGCGCGCGCAACGAGGCCAGCGTGTCGAATGTGTACGACGGCCCCGGGCGATCGAGCTCGCGCAGGTCGAGTTTGAGGCGATCCTGCCCGGCCAGCGCCACCCGCAGCAAAGCGGCGCGCTCGGCAGGACTCGCGATGGGCTGCGGGCGATGCGGCGGGGTTTTCGCAGGGACCAGGCGCACCTCGGCATCGAGCGCCTCGGCCGCTTCCCACGCCGCGCGCAGGTGCCCGATGTGGACGGGATCGAACGTGCCGCCGAAGATCGCGAGTGGACGTGTCGTATTCACGATCAAGAACGATCCGCCAAGGACGCGAAAGACGCAAAGAAGCCCTCGCGAACATCTTTGCGCACTTCGCGTTCTTCGCGGACCATCGCCTTGGCTCTCCTCAGGCCACCAGCGCTGCGGCCGTGCGCGGCGCGGCGATCGCGACCAGCAGGCGTTCCATTTCGCGCCACGGATCACCGGTTTCGCGGCCCTTGGCCATGCGGTCGATGCGCGCGCATGCGGCGAGACAGCGCCGCCAGTGCGCACTGCCGCGTCCGGCGCGCTCGAGCGCCCCCGCGAACAGCTTCTGCCGCGCCGGCCAGAAGTTGTACTCGGCGCGCGCGGCACTCGCGAAATCGGAGGCCGACGCCAGCCGCAGCGCCAGGTCGAGTTGGGTCAGCAGCCAACCCAGCATCGGGATCAACTCTTCGCCTTCCGCCCGCAGGCCATCGAGGATCCGGAGCGCGCGGGCGGCATCCCCGCCAAATGCCGCGTCGGTGAGCCTGAACACGTCGTACACCGCGTTGTCGGCACCCAGCGATTCGAGGTCCACAGCGCCGATGCGACCGCCGTCGTGCAGCGCCGACAGCTTTTCGATTTCCTGTGCGATCGCCAGCAGGTTGCCCTCGGCACGCGAGGCCAGCAACGCGACGGCGTCAGCGCCCGGCACGAACCCCGCCGCGCGCATCCGGGCCCGGATCCAGTCGGGAAGCTGGTCCACACGAGGCGCGCGCAACCACGCGTACACCCCGGCGCGTTCGACCGCCTTCACCCATGCGCCTTCGTGCTTTTTGCTCCACTGCATCGCGGTGATGAGCAACACGGTGTCCGGCGCAGCGACCTTGCACCACTCGATGATCGCGGCCGAACCCTCACGATCGGGCTTGCCGGTCGGCAAGCGCAGCTCGATCAGCCGCCGCGACGCGAATAGCGACAGGCTCGCGCCGCTACGCGCGAGATTGTCCCAGTCGAAGTGGGGTTCAACGTCGAGTACCTCGCGTTCGGTGAATCCCAGCGCACGCGCCTTCGCACGCAACGCGTCACCCGCCTCCTTGAGCTGCAAGGGCTCATCGCCCGCGAGCAGGTACACGGGCGCCAGCCCACGCGCGGCGAGCGTTTTCAGGAATGCCTCGTATTCCAACGCCACACGTCACCCCGCGCTGTGGGCGGCCGCGGGCGGCACCGGCAGGCCGGCGGCCGCCCGTGCCTCGAGCCGTCGCATCACCGCGTCGGTCATTTCGCGAGTCAGGCTGCGCTCGATCGCCTCGGTCTCGCTGGCGATTGCGGAGAACTGGGTCTGGTCAATCGCGAATTGGTGCGACATGTCGATGGTCTGGGTAGGCACGATCACCTTTCCGGAAGCGTCGATCAGCGAGAACTGCACGTGGAAGTTCACGGCGTACTCGCCCACGACCTCGAACCCGGTGCTGGTCAAAAGCCGCGTGGCAAACCCGGCGGCCGGGACCGCCAGCGTGGGCACGCCAGCCGCCGGCTCATCGACCACATCGACCTTGCTGGCGCGCAGGGCCGCCGCGAGAGAGCGTGCGAACTCGCCGCCACCGCTCACCTTTAGAT
>JBOHYX010000109.1:0-7618 GCA_050738115.1 Rhodanobacteraceae bacterium | reverse complement strand
ACGTCCGTGGCCACAACGAACGCTCGATCGGCATCGAGCTCGTGAACACCGGCCGCTATCCAGACTGGTTCGATTCGAGCGGTCAAACGATGAGGGAGCCCTATCCCCCGGAACAGGTCGCCGCGCTGCTGCGGCTGCTTGCGCACGTGCATGTCGGGCTGCCACATCTGCACAGCATCGCCGGCCACGCAGATCTCGACACCGACGTGGTCGCGGCCAGCGACGACGCCACGCGGCAAGTGCGCCGCAAGCTCGATCCAGGGCCGCTGTTCCCGTGGACGCACGTCCTGGCGCACTGCGCGCTGGAACGGCCTGGCGCGGGGACTCTTCGCGAAACGTCAGGCCATGGACGGCCGTTCTGATGCTGGACCGGAGCAAGCTGTCCGCGCGGTGGCGTGGTCCGACGCGTGCAGCCATCACGGACGACTTCAAAAAAATGGTGCCCAGGAGAGGACTCGAACCTCCACACGGTTAAGTGCTACCACCTCAAGGTAGTGCGTCTACCAATTCCGCCACCTGGGCATGGGTCGAAGACTCTTCCCTGAGAAACACCGGGCACATCTATGTGCCCGACTTTCCACAAAAGCAAACAATCCCCGGATCAATGGGAGGCCGGCGGGCCACTGCTGGGTGGCGCGCTCGAAGCCGGCGTTGAAGATGTCGCGGGCGCCGACGCCTTCGCTGGCGCCGAGGGCACTTCCCCGCTGCCGGATTCCGCTGCGGCCGGTGCGGTCGGGACTTCCGAATGCTGGGCCGGTGCCGATGCCGCCGGCACGCTGCCCGGCGGCATGCCGGCGGCTGGTGCGGACGCCGGCGCCGCCTTGCCGGCGCCGGCCATGATGCCGAGTTCCTGCTGCACGTTTCGACTGACGCCGTGGTGGCTGAGATACACGCCCATCCCGATGGTAAGGATGAAGAACAGCGTTGCCAGCACCGCGGTGGTGCGGGTCAAAAAACTCGCTGCGCCGCGCGCGCCGAACACCGTGCCGGATGAACCGCCACCGAAGCTCGCGCCTGCGTTGGCGCCATCGCCGCGCTGCATCAGGATCAGCACGATCATCGCCACCGCAATGAGCACGTAGAACACGCTGAAAATCGTGAAAATCATGGATTGCTTCCGAACCTGCGGGAGTCACCCCGCCGCTGCGCAAATGGAAAGGAAATCGGTGGCCTTGAGCGCGGCGCCGCCGATCAGCCCACCGTCGATGTCGGCCTGCGCGAACAACTCCGCGGCGTTGCCGCGATTGACGCTGCCACCGTAAACGATGCGGATTGAGCCGGCTATATTAGCATCGTCACCGGCGAGCTGGCTACGCAGCAGCGCATGGACTTCCTGGGCCTGTGCCGGGCTGGCGGTGCGCCCGGTGCCGATCGCCCAGACCGGCTCGTAGGCGATGACGATCTGCTCGAACGCCGCGATCCCGCACTGCCCGACCACGGCGGCGAGCTGGCGCGACACAACCGCCTCGGTCTGGCCGGCCTCCCGCTCATCCAGCGTCTCGCCGACGCACAGCACGGGCGCGAGTCCGTGCGCCAGCGCCTGCCCGACCTTGGCCGCGACTTCGCCGTCGCCGTCACCGTGGTACCGGCGGCGTTCGGAATGCCCAGCCAGCGCCAGCGCGCAGCCGACGTCGCGCAGCATCGCCGCGGACACTTCTCCGGTGAAGGCACCCGACTCGTGCCGGCTCAGATCCTGGCCGCCGACCCCGACGCTCGATCCCGCGCACGCGGCGCAGGCTTCGCGCAGGTAGGGAAACGGCGGGAACACCGCAACATCCACGCCCTCGTGCCGCGCTTCGACGATCGCACCGACCAGCGACGACACCATCGCGCGTGAGCCGTGCATCTTCCAGTTCCCACCCACCCATTTGCGGCGCATGGCCGGCTCCGTTGTCACCCGGACCAGCGAGGATAGCCAAGGCCATCACATTCCCGCAAATCGCGCGTCCCTGGGCGGAGCGGTAGCCGGTATGGAGCGAAGCGACTGCGTTTGCAGGATTGCAAACGCGAACGGCGAAGCCGGCCCGAAGGGCAAGCGCCAAGGATGGCCGAGTCACCGTAGGTGAGCGACATGGATGTCGCGAATCAATCCGGGAAGTGTCCCACACGACACGCAGGATCACGCCGCTGCGCGGCGTGATCCGGGCTACGATCCGGCTTTCGACGGATACACGCTCATGGCGACGACACGGCAACCCACCCACACCGGCCATCTCCCCCGAACGCGTCCGGACGAGAACGGACAAGTCATGCGCCATCGGGCGCTCGTCACCGGCGCCTCCGCCGGGATCGGTGCGGAGTTCACCCGGCAACTTGCTGCGCGCGGCTGTGATCTGGTGTTGACCGCGCGGCGAGCGGAACGCCTCGAAACGCTCGCGTCGAAACTTCGGGCCGAACACGCTTGCGACGTGCAGGTGATCGTGGACGACCTGGCCGACCCGGCCTCGCCGACGCGGATCGCCGGCGCCGCGACGCGCGAAGGCCGCCAGGTCGACATCCTCGTGAACAACGCCGGCTACGGCGTGCCAGGACGTTACGACAACGTGGAATGGAACGTGCACGCGCGCTTCATGCAGGTGCTGGTGGCGGCACCGCTGCAGTTGTGCCACCTGTTGCTGCCGGCGATGCGCGAGCGGGGCTACGGGCGGATCATCAATGTCGCCTCGCTGGCCGGCCTGCTGCCGGCAACGCCCGGCCACACGTTGTATGGGCCCGCCAAGGCATTCCTGATGCGCGTCTCGCAGGCACTGGCGCTGGAAAACCGCGAGCACGGCATCCACGTCTGCGCGCTGTGTCCTGGTTTCACGTACTCGGAGTTCCACGACGTCACCGGCACCCGCGCGCTGGTGTCGAAAATGCCCGGCTGGATGTGGACGGATGCCGAAACGGTGGTGCGCCAAGGGCTCGAGGCCGTCGAGCGCGGGCGCGTGGTATGCGTGCCCGGGCGCGTGAACCGCGCGACCAAGGTCCTGATGGATCTCCTTCCCGACCAGACCGCGTTGGGTCTGATCGCGCGACGTTCAACACAGTTCCGGCGCCGCGACTGAATCGCGCCCGCTCAGGTCAGCAGGCGCCTGACCACTTCCGACGCGGAATCGGCCGCAGACCCCTTGTCCGAACGCAGGTGGATCTCCGCCTTTTCCGGCGCCTCGTAGGGCGAGCCGATGCCTGTGAAGTTGGCGATCTTGCCGGCGCGGGCCTTGGCGTACAGGCCCTTGACGTCGCGCTGTTCGCACACCGCGAGCGGCGCATCGACGAACACCTCCATGAAGCCGCCCTCGCCGATCAGGTCGCGCGCCATCTGCCGCTCGGCACGGAACGGGCTGATGAACGAGACCAGCACGATCAGGCCGGCATCCATCATCAGCTTCGCCACTTCCGCCACGCGCCGGATGTTCTCGACGCGGTCGGCGTCGGTGAATCCCAGGTCACGATTCAGGCCGTGCCGGACGTTGTCGCCGTCCAGCAGGATCGTATGGAAGCCATCCGCAAGCAGGCGGCGCTCGACCAGGTTGGCAATGGTGGACTTGCCGGCGCCGGACAGGCCGGTGAACCACAGGCAGCGAGGTGCCTGGCCCTTGATGCGCGCGCGCGCCGCGCGATCCACGTCGAGCTGCTGCCACTGCACGTTGCTGTCGCGACGCAATCCGAAGTCGAGCGTCCCGCAACCGACGGTGGCGTTCGAATCGCGATCGATCAGGATGAAGCCGCCGAGGCGCCGGTCCTGCCGGTAGGGCCGGTACGCGATTTCAGAATCCAGCGAAAGATTGCAGTAGCCGATTTCGTTGGCGCCGAGCCGGGTCGCGGCAAGATGCGCCTGGCTATCAGGATCGATACGGTGCTTGATTTCGGTGACCTGCGCGCTGGCCACGCGCGTCGCCAGCTTCATCAGGTACCGCCGACCCGGCAGCAAGGGCGTATCGTCCAGCCACAGCAGGTGGCAGGCGAACTGTGCCGCCACTTCCGGCGGCAACGTCGGATCGGCGATCACGTCGCCGCGCGTCACGTCGACCTGGTCGGTGAGCGTCAGCGTGACCGCCTGCCCGGCTTCGGCCTTTGCCAGATCGCCACTGCCGCCGACCACGCGGGCCACCGTGGACAGCCGTCCGGATGGCAGCACCACCACCTCGTTGCCGGGTGCAACCAGGCCGCCGGCGATGGTGCCCGCGTAACCGCGGAAGGTGTGGTCCGGCCGGTTCACCCACTGCACCGGCAGCGTGAACGTCGCATCCACGGGCCGCTCGACCTGCACGGTTTCGAGGTATTCCAGCAACGGCTTGCCGGTGAACCACGGGGTGTTCGCCGAGCGCACGACCAGGTTGTCGGCGTTGATCGCCGACACCGGGATCGTGTCGGCCTCTTCGATGCCGAGGCCGTGCGCGAGCTTGGCGCACTCCTGCTCGATCGCGCGGTAGCGCGCGTGGCTGTAGTCGATGAGATCCAGCTTGTTGACCGCGAACAGCAGTCGGCGCACGCCGAACATCGCGAGGATCGCGACGTGGCGGCGGGTCTGCGTGACGACGCCGCCGCGCGCGTCGACCAGCACGATGCCGAGTTCGGCCGTCGACGCACCGCTCGCCATGTTGCGCGTGTACTGCGCGTGGCCCGGGCAATCGGCGACGATGAAGGCGCGCTTGCCGGTGCCGAAGTAGCGCCACGCGACGTCGATGGTGATGCGCTGCTCGCGTTCGGCCTCGAGGCCGTCCAGCAGCAGCGAATAGTCGGGCTTGCCGCCTTGGGTGCCGTGGACCTTGCTGTCCTCGATCATCCGCGCGAGACGGTCGTCCGGGATCAGCCCCGCCTCGGCCAGCAGCCGTCCCAAGAGGGTGCTCTTGCCGTCATCCACGCTGCCGCAGATCGCGATCCGCAAGGTATCGCGCGTTTCCAGCGCGGCGAGACGGCCTGCGAGAGGCTCAATGTCGTTGGCGATGGCCATGTACCCGGAAACTCCTGCAATTCGGCTGAAAAGCTTTTTCAGACACGGATCAAAGCGGATAAAAGCAGATCAAGAAAGGTCAAGCCCCGTCACTCAGAAATAACCCTCACGCTTCTTGCGCTCCATGGAATCGGAAGGGTCGAGATCGATGATGCGGCCGGCGCGCTCGGATCGACGCGTATCCAGCACCTCGCCGATGATGGTATCGAGATCGGCCGCATCGGACTCGGTCGCGGCGGTCAGGGGCCAACCGCCGAGGGTGCGGAAGCGCACCCTTTTCGGAACCAGTCGTTCGCCGGGCTCCAGCGGCACGCGCTCGTCGTCGCGCATCAGCAGCGCGCCGTTGCGCACGAAGGTTGGGCGCACCGCCGCGTAATACAGCGGCACCACCTCGATGCCCTCGCGGCGGATGTACAGCCACACATCGAGTTCGGTCCAGTCAGATAGCGGGAACACCCGCAGGGTTTCCTCGCGCGCCAGGCGCGTGTTGAACAGCCCCCAGGGTTCGGGCCGCTGCTTGCGCGGGTCCCAGCGCTGGCCGGCGCCGCGCAGCGAAAACACGCGTTCCTTGGCGCGCGACTGTTCCTCGTCGCGGCGCGCGCCGCCGATCGCGGCATCGAATCCGTACTTGGCGAGCGCCTGCTTGAGCGCTTGGGTCTTCATGAGGTCGATGTGCCGGGCGGCGCCATCCTTCAGGGGATCGCTGCCCTGGCGCACGCCTTCCTCGTTGATGTACACGATGAGGTCGACGCCGGTTTCGCGGGCGACGCGGTCACGGAACCGGATCGTCTCGTGGAACTCCCATGTCGTGTCCACGTGCATCATCGGCAGCGGCGGCCGCGCGGGATAAAACGCCTTCAGCATCAGGTGCAGCAGCACCGAGGAATCCTTGCCGACCGAATACAGCAGCACGGGCTTCCGGCATTCCGCGGCGGTTTCGCGAATGATGCGGATCGCTTCGGACTCGAGCCGGTCGAGATGGGTGTGCAGGCGGGTGATGCTCATTTCGAACCAACCCCGGATTCAAACCGCGCGGCGCGGCGGGATGCTGCATGGCAGCAGAATTCGCGATGATAACGGAAGTGGCCGCAGCCGGGAACGCGCCGCCGCGGCGGGCCACCGGCATCTTTTATACTGCCCGGCCATGTCCGAGACCGGTTCCGCGGCCACGATCGACCAGCGCGCCGCCGCGCGGGTCGCGTTCGCACGGGCGGCGATGGGCGGCGGAGACCCGCGCGTCGAACCCGCTTCGCAGGACGCCAGCGCGCGCAGCTATTGGCGGGTGCACGACCGGCACCGCAGCGCGATCGTGATGGATGCGCCACCCGAAGCGGGTGGCCTCGACGGCTGGCTCGATGTCGACGCGAGGCTGCGCGATGCGGGCCTGAACGCGCCGGAAGTTCTGGCCCAGGATCACGCGCAGGGGTTCCTGCTGATTTCCGATCTCGGCACGCGGCCGTACCTTGCCGAACTCGGTGACGCCAGCACCGATGCGCTGTACGCCGATGCACTCGACGCCTTGCAGGTCATGCAGACCCGCATCGATCCGCACGGCCTCCCGCGGTTCGACGAGCCGTTCGTGGTGCGCGAACTGGAGCTGATGCCGACGTGGTTCCTCGAACGCCACCTCGGCACAACGATCGGCTGTGACGAATGGGACGTCATCGAGGTCGCATTCCGCAGGCTCATCGACAATGCACTCGACCAGCCGCAGGTCTTCATGCACCGCGACTACCACAGTCGGAACCTGATGCGGGTGCCCGAACACAATCCCGGCATCATCGACTTCCAGGACGCGGTGCTGGGGCCGGTCACCTACGATCCGGTGTCGCTGCTGCGCGACTGCTACATCGAGTGGGACGACACGCGCGTCCGCGCATGGGCTGAGTCATACCGAAGGCGCCTGGTCGACGCGGGTACCCTGGACCCGCGCGTCACCGCTGTGCGCTGGCGGCGCTGGTTCGACCTGACCGGCATGCAGCGGCACCTCAAGGTGCTCGGCATCTTCTGCCGGCTGTGGTACCGCGACGGCAAGCGAAATTACCTGGCCGACCTGCCGCGCGTGTGGCAGTACGTGCGCAGCGTCGCGTCGGATTATCCCGAACTGCACGATTTTCTCGTGCTGCTGGAGCGCTGGGTCGGCGAGCGCGACTTGACGGAACCTGCGGCATGAAGGCGCTGCTGTTCGCGGCCGGTCGCGGCGAGCGGATGCGCCCCTTGACCGATACCACGCCCAAGCCGCTGCTCACGGCGGGTGGCAAACGGCTGATCGAGTGGCAGCTCGAAAGGCTGGCAGCGGTGGGCGTTCGCGACGTCGTCATCAACATCGCGCATCTCGCGGACCAGTTTCCCGATGCGCTGGGCGACGGCACGCGCTACGACGTACACATCGCCTACAGCCGCGAAGGCCAAGTGCCGCTCGAAACCGGCGGCGGCATGCTGCATGCGCTGCCGCTGCTCGGCCGCGCGCCGTTCCTTGCCGTCAACGCCGATACGTTCACCGATTTCGATTTCGTGCGAGCGCCCGAAGAGCCGGAAGGCGCCGCGGAGCTGGTGCTGGTGGACAACCCGCCGCAGCGTCCGCACGGTGATTTCGGAATCGATGCCGCGGGAAAGTTGCTGCCGTTCGCGGATTTGCCGGGTGCCATGCACGCGCTGACCTTCGCGGGCATTGGCGTGTAC
>JBOHYX010000108.1:0-7627 GCA_050738115.1 Rhodanobacteraceae bacterium | reverse complement strand
GCTGCGCCGGCAGGCACTGGAGCTGTCGCGCCGCCAGCGTCACCGCGGACCGGACTGGAGCGGCGTGTTCATGGATGCCGGCGCGATCCTGGTGCACGAGCGCCTCGCGATCGTCGACCCCGATTCAGGCGCGCAACCGATCCGTTCGCGCGATGGCCAGCTCGCGCTGGCGGTCAATGGCGAGATCTACAACCACCGCGAGCTGCGCGCCGGCCTGTGCTACGACTTCACCACCGGGTCGGACTGCGAGGTCGTCAATGCGCTGTACCGGGAAGGGACGGACGCCTGCGGTTGGCTCGCGCGCCTGAACGGCATCTTCGCCTTTGCGCTGTGGGATGCCGCAACCCAACGCTACCTGATCGCGCGGGACCCCATCGGGGTATGCCCGCTGTACTGGGGCCACGACGCGCAGGGCCGGGTCTGCGTAGCATCCGAGATGAAGGCACTGGTCGGCGTGTGCGCGGACGTCGCGGAATTTCCGCCGGGGCACGTGTACGACAGCGCGAGTGGAGAACTGCGCCGCTATTACGAACGGTCGTGGCGCGATTATGCGGCCACCCGCGGGCACACCGTATCGCCGGCGCGGCTGCGCGACGCGCTCGAGCGGGCCGTGCATCGGCAATTGATGAGCGACGTGCCGTACGGCGTGCTGCTGTCAGGCGGCCTCGATTCCTCGCTGGTCGCGGCCTGCGCCGCGCGCTTCGCCCGCGAACGCATCGAGGACGACGATCGCAGCGAAGCCTGGTGGCCGCGACTGCACTCGTTCGCGATCGGCATGCAGGGTTCGCCCGATCTCGCCGCCGCAAAGGTGGTCGCGGACGCGCTCGACACCGTACACCACGGTTTCGTGTACACGTTCGAGGAAGGCCTCGACGCCTTGCCGGAAGTGATCCGCCACATCGAAAGCTACGACGTCACCACCGTGCGCGCGTCGACGCCGATGTACCTCCTTGCACGGCGCATCAAGGCCATGGGCGTCAAGATGGTGCTGTCCGGCGAAGGCTCCGATGAAATCTTTGGCGGCTACCTTTATTTCCACAAGGCGCCGTCCGCAGAGGCGTTCCACGCCGAAACGGTGCGCAAGCTCGATGCGCTGCACAGCTACGACTGCCTGCGCGCCAACAAGTCGATGCTGGCCTGGGGCGTCGAGGCGCGGGTGCCGTTCCTCGACCTGGAATTCATCGACGTGGCGATGGACATGGACACCGCGCACAAAATGATCGATCAGAGCGGGGCCGGCCACGGCGCGATCGAAAAGCGCGTGCTGCGCGAGGCCTTTCGTGGCGTATTGCCGGACGCGATCCTCTGGCGCCAGAAGGAGCAGTTCAGCGACGGCGTCGGCTACGGCTGGATTGACGGATTGAAGGCGCACGCCGATCGCGTCGTGACCGACTGCGAGTTCGCAGCAACGGCGGCGCGCTTCCCGTTCAATCCCCCGGCGACGAAGGAAGCCTACCTTTACCGCCGGATTTTCGAGCAGTTCTATCCGGGAACCGCGTGTGCAGAGACCGTTCCCGGCGGCAAGTCGATCGCCTGTTCCTCGCCTGCCGCGCTGGCGTGGGATCCGGCGTTCGCCGGCATGGCCGATCCGTCGGGCCGCGCGGTGAAAGGCGTGCACGAGCGGGCACTGGCGTGACGCAACGGGGATTGGTCGATCGGCCCGCCCGCGTTCACGGGGACATGACGGAGCGTGGGCTAGGGTCTGGTGCTTGCATCGGAGGGGTCGGCCATGCTTGCGAAGGCTTGCAAGGTGTTGGGGGGGGTCGCCGTGATCGGCGCGCTGACGATGGCTGGGGTTGCACTGGCGGCGGACAGCGCCGGGCCGATCGCGCCGGGCGACACCGCGGCGATGCTCAAGGAAGCGGTGGCGGGTTCGTGGCGTTCACAGGCCAACAAGGCGCGCGACAAGTACCGCCATCCGGTCCAGACCCTGGAATTTTTCGGGATCAAGCCGGACATGACCGTGGTCGAATTGGCTCCTGACGGCGGCTGGTATACGGAAATCCTGGCACCGTTCCTGTACGCGCAAGGGCATCTGATCGAAGCGGCATCGCCGCCGCGGGGCAATGGTCCTGGCAAATTCGAACAGAAACTGAAGGCCGACCCTTCGGTGTACGGCCACATCGAGAAGGTGATTCCGTTCGCGCCACCGTCGCAGGTGAACCTGGGGCCGGACAACTCGGCGAACATGGTCGTGACCTTCCGCAATCTGCATGACTGGATGAACAACAGCCCGGAAACGCTCGACAAGGTATTCAAGGCCGCCTACGCCGTGCTGAAGCCGGGCGGGGTGTTCGGCGTCACCGAGCATCGCGCCAAGCCGTTCGCGAACGCGGTGGAAAGCTCAAAGAAGTTGCACCGGCTGCCCGAGGACTACGTGATCGAACTGGGCCTCAAGGCAGGGTTCCGGCTCGCGGGCGTGTCGGAGATCAATCGAAATCCGAAAGACCCCGAGGACATCAACGTACACAGCTTGCCGCCCGATCTCGACTGGGGCGATACCGCGGCGCAGAAAAAGCAATACGAAAAGATCGGCGAATCCGACCGGATGACGTTGAAGTTCGTCAAGCCTTGAGCCGGCGCGCTGCGCCGTACCCTGGGCAGGGCGTAAAATGCGTACGCTTGCGTCGGTGTTGACGGGCGCGCCTTTTCAGCACTTGCGCAAGGAATCAGCATGGGCAAGCAACATCCCGTCGTCGCCGTATTGGTCGGCAGCCTGCGCAAGGCGTCCATCAACCGGAGACTTGCGCAGCCCGAGGCCTTCGTGCGGTACAGGGAGGGCCTGATTGCGGAAGACGGCAGCGTCCGCGATGCAAGCGTCGACAAGTTCCTCGGGAAATTCGTCGACAGCCATCTCGCGTGGGCGAGCCGCTTCGTTCAGCCGGGTGGCAGGCGGCAAAACACTTTTCTCGCGGCTGCGGTGGTATGCGGCCTGCAGTCGCGTCGCTCTCGCCGGGACGGTGAACAGGCTTGCAGCAGGGGCGAAAGGTCGGCCGTTCGATGGCCGCCCGTTGGTGCCGCTGGGCGCTTGCGACCTGCATGCTGGTGACGACGCAGGCCAGCCGATCTTTGGGTTCAGTGCACGCGCCGCGAGGTGATGCCCAGCGTTGCGAGCCGCGCACGCACGCTGTCCGGACCTGCGAGATGGGCGGCGCCGATCGCGACGAAGAAGGTCCCATGCCGGTTCAGGAGCCCGGCGATCCGCTGCGCGAAGTAGCAGTTGCGGTCGACCACCAGCACCTCGTAAAGGGCGGGGTAGTGCTCGCGCATGCCGCCGTTCAGTGCGCTGGCGATGGTGGCGGTGTTGCCGGACAACCAGTCACGGGAAAGTTGCGTGACTGGCACATAGCGTTGCGTGGGGTCGCCCAGAACCGCCTGCAACATCTCGAGTTGGACAGATCGCGGGGTGTTTGCGAACAGGGCGATCTGTTGCTGCGCGGTCTCGAACGCGTGGACCGGCTTGTGGTGCGTGCGGAATTCACGCTCGAGTTCCAGGTCCGCTCCGAACGTCGGTTTGAATCCGGTTCTGCGCACCGCTGCGTTGGCCAGGATCAACGCAGCCAGCCACGGCTTCATGGCCTGCACCATGGTGAGGCCGCCCGTGACGTCCGCATGATTGGCTGCGGCGCGGAACTTTTCGCGGTCAGGCGCAGCGAGCTCGCCGGACAGCACGTACGGGTTCGCGTACACCGCAAGGTCTTCCGGGTAGACGCTGTGGAAGTTCAGCATCGATTTGACGTTCCTGAGGTCCGGCCGGCTTATGCCTTCCTTCAGGATCAGCGCGGTGATTTCCGCACGCGACGCGTCGTCCTCTTCCACGTACAGGGATTGGCTGGCGACCAGCGCGCGGTCGAGTGCAGGGAAGTGCCAGTCGGTGCCTTTGGGCAGGGCGTGCATCGTTCCGAACAGGTAGTTCGTCGCCGTCGCGCTTTGTGCGATCCACAAGGCCGGCTGCGCCGGTGCCGCGATCGGCGCGAACACCAACGCCAGCAACGCTATCCTGAAGGAACGGATCGGCGGCATGTCGCACTTCCGGGCCTTCGCCCTCGATCTGCGCCTACTGTTTGTCGGCGACGAACGTCGATGTCGTTTTGCGCAGGTAATCGTGATCAACGGCTTTGAGAGTCTTGCCGTTTGCCGCCACGGTCATGGTGTCGGCGCCCACCATCTTGCCGTCGCGCGTGAACGTTTCCCGGAACGCGTGGCTATCGAGCCTGTGGACCGACACCGTGACGTGCCCCGGGACGCCGTGGACAGGCGCCGCGGCGCCGTTCATTTTCGCGGTATAGGACATGCCGGTAGGCGAACTCAGGCTGACTGCGCCGCCTTCGATCCGGTACGTGAACGACAGGCCGTTCGCGGACACGTCGCTGAGCGTCGCGGTGCGCCACGCGCCAGCGATGGCGTTTTCGCCCGCCGGTCCCTTGGCCACGCGATCGAGCACGACCCTGCCCGTGACCGGCGCTTTGCCGCGATAACTCGCGATCGTCATCGTGGCCGTCTTGCCGTCCGGCGCCACGGTCATCGTTTGAATCGCGACGGTCTTGCCATCGTTCCTGCTGGTGAGCCGGATGCTGTGGTCGTTGAGGACCTGGACCGAGATCGCGTCGATGCCCGGGTGGCCCATGACGGTATGATCCCGACCGTCCGCCCTGACGGTCAGTTCGTGAAACACACACGAGACGCAGTGATACACGCCGTCCTTCAGCGTCATCACCGCCGGCTTCTGCGAAAGTTGCGACTTCTGCAAGTCGACTTTCCATGTACCGTTGAACGCGCTTTGCGCCATTGCCAGCGCGGGTAGCAACAACGCTGCGGCGATCGCCGTACACAAGGCCTCTTTCATGACGTGACTCCTCCAAAGACGGCTCGACGTCCCTGGACGTTGCACCCATGCGTGCCAAGTTTCCATACGCTAGGACGAGCGGTGTTATCGCATGGTGAAGCGCCGCGGTGATGCGGAATCGGCGTCGCGTTGCTACCATTCGCGCCTTTCGCAGCCAGCGACCGCCATGATGGAAACGAATCCGATCCGTGCCCGCATCACCGACCTGCGCGAACGCGTCGAAACGCTCAGGGGGTATCTTTGACTACCCGGCCAAGCGCGAGCGTCTCGAGGAAGTAAGCCGGGAGCTCGAAAACCCGAAGGTGTGGGATGATCCCACGCGGGCGCAGGACCTGGGGCGCGAACGCGCGCGGCTCGCGGAGTTCGTGGAGGGACTGGACCGCATCGCGCACGGTCTCGACGACGCCGGCGAATTGCTGGAGTTGTCCGCCGCCGAGAACGATGACGCATCGATCGGGGCCGTCGCGCACGACGTGGACGGACTCGAGGGGCGCGTCGCCAAACTCGAGTTCCACCGGATGTTCGCCGGCGAGATGGACCCGGCCAACGCGTTCGTGGACATCCAGGCCGGGGCCGGCGGTACCGAAGCGCAGGATTGGGCCGAAATGCTGCTGCGGATGTACCTGCGCTGGGCCGAGGACCGCGGCTGGCAGACCGAATTGCTGGAAGCGAGCCCGGGCGAGGTCGCGGGCATCAAGTCGGCGACGTTCCGCGTCGCGGGCGATTACGCCTACGGCTGGCTCAAGACCGAGATCGGCGTGCACCGTCTGGTGCGGAAATCCCCGTTCGATTCCGACAACCGCCGGCACACCTCGTTTGCGTCGGTGTTCGTGTCTCCGGAAGTCGACGACGACATCGACATCGAGATCAACCCCGCCGACCTCAGGACCGACGTGTATCGTTCATCCGGCGCCGGCGGCCAGCACGTCAACAAGACCGAGTCGGCGGTGCGGATCACGCACATGCCGTCCGGGATCGTGGTGGCCTGCCAGACCGAGCGCTCGCAGCACGCCAACCGCGATCGCGCGATGAAGATGCTGCGCGCGAAACTGTACGAAGCGGAGATGCAACGGCGCAACGCCGAGAAGGCGGCGGTGGAAGCCACCAAGTCCGACGTCGGCTGGGGCAACCAGATCCGCAACTACGTGCTGGACCAGTCCCGCATCAAGGATCTGCGCACCGGCATCGAACGTACCGACACCCAGCGCGTGCTGGATGGCGATCTGGACGAATTCATCGAGGCCAGCCTGAAGATGGGGCTGGAGGCGGGGGCCAAGCGGGCCGATGCGTGATAGTATGGGCACCCGTATCACAGGAGGTGTCGTGAAGACCACCATCGATATCGCCGACGACTTGATCAAACGCGCCCGGCGCATTCAGGCGCGTGACGACGTAACACTGCGAAGCCTGGTCGAGGATGGCTTGCGCGAAATCATTGCGCAACGCACCCACCGTCAAAAACAATCCTTTGTTCCTGTTTTTGCAGGCCCGAAGTCGGTTGATCCCACACTGACGCCGGCGGCACTCAATCCCCTGATTTCCGAATCCAACGAGCGGCCGCCGTTGAGACGCGCGCTTGATGAGCGCGCCGATTCGTGTCACAAACGCGAGTCGACAGGGCGCAAACATGATCGCGGTTGATTCGAACCTCTTGATCTTCGCCCACCGGCGCGAGTCGCCATGGCACGAACGAGCGTTGGCAGCCGTTACCGTACTTGCGGAGTCTCCGGATCACTGGGGTATACCTTGGCCTTGCCTCCACGAGTTCTACGCAGTGGTGACCAGCACCAGGTGCAAACCACCGTCGAGCGTCCAGCAGGCGTGGGGCATGATCGACAGTCTCGTTGCACTGGACAATGTCTTTCTTCTCGGCGAGGGTGTCGATCATCTCGCCGTCTTGAAACGGCTCATCTACAAGGGCAAGGTCATGGGCGGTATGGTGCACGATGCGAAGATTGCAGCGATTTGCATGGTTCACAACGTGCAAGAATTGTGGACGGCGGATCGCGATTTCTCGCGATTCCCTGAATTGAAAACCCGTAATCCGCTGAAGTAGCGGATGAACGACAACAACCCCAACGATGCGGCATCCGTCGACGAGAACCGGCTGATCGCCGAACGTCGCGAAAAGTTGCGGGCGCTGCGCGCGGGCGGCATCGCGTTTCCCAACGACTTCAGGCCCGATGCGCTCGCGGGCGACCTGCAGCGCGATACCGAGGGCGTGGATGCCGACGCGCTGGCGGATCAGGCGCGGCACGTGAAGGTGGCCGGGCGCCTGCTCGGCAAGCGGGTGATGGGCAAGGCAAGCTTCGCGCGGGTGCAGGACCGCACCGGTTCGATCCAGTTGTTCCTGCAACGGGACGCGCTGGGCGAAACCTACGACGCCTTCAAGGGCTGGGACATCGGCGACATCGTCGGCGCCGAAGGGACCCTGATGCGCACGAAAACCGGCGAGTTGTCGGTGCGCGTGGGCGCACTCCGTTTGCTGACTAAGTCGTTGCGTCCCTTGCCCGACAAGTGGCACGGCCTCGCCGACGTCGAGCAGCGCTATCGCCAGCGTTACGTCGACCTGATCGTGACGCCCGCGGCGCGCGACACCTTCCAGAAGCGTTCGCGGATCATCGGCTTCATCCGGCAGTGGCTCGAAGCCGGGCCGCGGCGGTTCATGGAAGTCGAGACGCCGATGATGCACGTGATTCCGGGCGGTGCGACCGCGCGGCCGTTCGTGACGCACCACAATGCGCTCGACATCGACCTGTACCTGCGCGTCGCGCCGGAGCT
>JBOHYX010000107.1:0-7702 GCA_050738115.1 Rhodanobacteraceae bacterium | reverse complement strand
CCGGTGCCGATCGCGAACGCGGACGACACCGGCTTCAGCCACGTGACGCGTGGCGCGATGTTCGATTCGTGTTCGAGGATCTGCTCCATCGCCTCGGGGATGCCGTGGCCCTGGATCTGGCGTGACCCGAACTTGGCCATGACGCCCGCCAGCAGCCCGCCGATGACCGGCATCACGATGACCCATGGCCCGATGAGGTCGGTCGTCGGCTGCAGCACGAAGGTGCTGGAATGCAGCGCCGGCTGGTGAGCCGGCGCGAATACGCTGACCGATCCCCCGTAGAAGCAGATGTCGGTGATCACGTTGATCATCAACATCAGCAGTTGTGCGACGCCGGCCGCGATGGCGCCCAGCACGATCGCCAGGCCGCTCATCAGCAGGATGCGGCGGTCGACCAGCGTCGACTTCAGCGGCATCCGCGCCTGATCGAGCGACGCGCCGAGCGCCGGTGCGACCGGCAGCCCTTCGGTGCTGCCCGTGGTGCGCACGCTTTCCCGATCTGCAGGCTGGCTCGTGTCAGGGCTTGCCGGGTCGTCGTCCGGCAGTCTGGGAATCGGGTCTTGTGGCGTCATCGACGGATATCACCTTCTGGCGCAGTGCAGCAATCCATGCGCGCAATTGTCCACGCGGCGCGTGCGCGCGCGGTGAAGGCCGCTCGCGCATGCACGCGGGTTTGGCACGGGTTCACGTGGTACGGGGAGGCCCCACTTGCATTCGCCCTGTCAGGCCGCCGGACGCCGGTGCCGGGGCAGATGGTGCGTCAGGAACTCCATCTGGTCGGCAAGGATGTTGCGGTTGGACAGGATCAGGTGCTCGACCCAGCTCGGCTTGTAGGGGATCGCCAGCAGCGGCATGCCGGCCTGCTGGGGCGAGCGGCCCCCCTTCTTGAGATTGCACGCAAGGCACGCCGAAACCACGTTCTCCCACGCGTCCTGGCCGCCGCGCGACAGGGGTTGGACGTGGTCGCGGGTCAGCTCGTTGCGCGCGCAGTGGCGGCCGCAATACAGGCACAGGTAACGGTCGCGCGCGAACAGCGCCGCATTGCTCAGGACCGGCGACGGGTCGACCGCACTGCTTGCGCAGTGGCCGCGGCTGGCGATGATCGGGTGCAGCTTGAGGATGCTCTGGTCGCCCGTTTCGCGCCGGAACCCGCCGTGCAGCGTCAGGCATGGCTCACCCAGCGTCCACGCCACCGCTTCGCGCACGTACAGGCACGCCGCATCCTGCCAACTGATCCAGTCGAGGATGCGGCCACCGGCGTCGAGCGAAAGCACGCGCGTCGTGTGCAGGTCCGCGACCGCGCAGGCCGGATGGCGGATGACGTTCGCTGTGTGCGACTCCATGATCCGCGCAGCATAGAACAAATGACTGCACGGAAGGTAGGGCGAAAGTGCATCGATCCGCCATCCAGTGCCTGCGGCCCCATTCATCGTCTGACTCGGCAAACGTTTCGCCCGTCGCGTCTGTGTGGGGTCCGCTGGCTGCCGCGCCGCACTCGCGCTATGCTTGAAGATCAAGGTGTTACGGCGCCCGGACCGATTGCAGGGGGCTGACACAATGGCTGATATCTTCGTTTCCTACGCCCGCGCCGACAAGGCGCGAGTCGCGCCTTTGGTGGCCGCGATCGAGGCCAAGGGCTGGTCGGTGTGGTGGGACCCCGAGATCAGCCCCGGTCAGGAGTTCGACGACCAGATCGACTCCGAGATCGATGCGGCCAAGGCGGTCCTTGTCGTATGGACTCCCGTATCGGTGGCGTCGCGCTGGGTGCGCGGCGAAGCGCGCGAAGCAGCCGAGCGCGGCATTCTGGTGCCGGTGCGCTTCGAGCAGGCGCGCTTGCCGATGGACGTACGCGCCATCCACACCACTGACCTCGACGATTGGCGCGAAGACCCGGCGAGCCCACCGGTGCTGGAATGCCTGCACGCGCTAGGCGTCATGATCGCGCGCACGCAGGCCGCGCAATCGGCCAAGGCGGGACACGCTTCGACGGCGTCGCCTTCGGCCGTCGATTCCAGGCGCTTTTCGGTATGCGTGCTGCCCTTCGTCAACATGAGCGGCGATTCGGAGCAGGAATACTTCAGCGACGGCATCACCGAGGACATCATCACCGACCTCAGCAAGGTTTCGTCGCTGGCGGTTGCGTCGAGCAACAGCGCCTTCCTGTACAAGGGCAAGCACGTCGAAATCGCGAAGGTCGTGCATGAACTCAAAGTCACGCACGTGCTGGAAGGCAGCGTGCGCAAGGCGGGTGGCCGCATACGGATCAATGCGCAGTTGATCGATGGCGCCAGCAACAACCACGTCTGGGCCGAGCGCTATGACCGCGATTCCAGCGACATCTTCGCGATCCAGGATGAAATCTCCCAGGCCATTGTGAAGGCTTTGAGATTACGGCTGCTGCCTGAGGAGAAGAAGGCGATCGAGCGCCGCGGCACCAACAGTGTCGAAGCGCATGACCTGTACCTGATGGCGCGGCAGATCTACATGACCAATATGGAAGCCGACGAGCGCTCCGCGGGAGCCATCATCCGCTCGTGCCTCCGTGCCACCGAAATCGATCCCGACTACGCTCAGGCTTGGGCGCTGTTGGCAATGGGTTACCGAAACCTGCGCATATTGGAGATTCAAACGGACGATGGCATGGCGGCAGCCGAACGCGCGCTGGTGCTCAATCCCGATCTGGCCGAAGCGCATGCCGTCAAGGCTTATATCCTGCTGCAGAGGGGCGATGTGGATGCAGCGTCGTCCGAGGTCACGATCGCGCTGCACCTGGATCCGGAATCCAGCGAAGCCAATCGCACCGCAGGGAGGCTGAACTACCAGGTGCATCGCTATGAAGAGGCCATCCGCTTCTATGAACGAGCGACAAGTCTGATGGAGGCGGATCAAAACTCGGCAAACATGTTGATCAGTTGTTACACCGCCGTGGGCAATGCCGCCGGTACGCGCCGTGCCGCGGAATTGTCGTTCAAACGCGCCGAAGCCATTCTGGCGCGCGACCAGAACAATTCCGGCGTCATCGCATACAGCGCCTATGCGCTGGCGGCGCTGGGCGAAGCCGAGCGCGCCAAGGCGCGCATGAACCGTGCGCTGCTGATCGACCCGGATAATTTCAACGTTCGCTACAACTTCGCCTGTGCGCTCTGCGTGTACCTGAAAGACAAGGATGCTGCGCTGGAAATGCTGCGGTCCGTGTTCGCGACGATCACGGATGCCTTCCTTCCCTACGCGAAGGCCGATCCGGATTTCAAATTCCTGCACGATGATCTGCGCTACCAGGCCATGGTTGCCGGCGCCGAAGCGCGCCTTGCGGCGGCGAAGCAACCCGCGTAACCGCAGGTTGGGGGTGAGCGCTGTTGGCGAACCCCAACGATGTCGGCGGCGGGGCTGTCTGTGCGGACGGCCGCACCACGGACGCGGGTGGTCGCGGATCAAGTGTTCCCAAAAGCGTCGCTGCCAGACGCCGCGCTCGCCCTTGTTCGCGCGTGACGCGCTGATGCGTTCGGTTGAGGCGATATGTCGCGAGAAACCGGCCTTGATCAAAAGCCGCCGTTTCGAGAAGTCGGCATCGTTCGGTGGCAGCTTCCAGATGGCATGGACGTGGTCGGGCAACACGACCCACGCGACGATCTCGAGCGGATGCCGTTGCCGCACCCGAGGAACGACTTCGCGCAGGGTGTCGATGCGTTCGACAAGCAGGCGGCTCGGGCGATCGGCGAGGTGAACCGCGCCGTCTTTTCCGGAGGCTCCAACTCTTGAGAAGATGGAGCCATGAACACAACGAAGAAGTACTCACCTGAGGTGCGGGAGCGAGCGGTTCGGATGGTGTTGGAACACCAGCACGAACATGCCTCGCAGTGGGCGGCGATCGGGATGATCGCAGCGAAGATCGGCTGTACGGCGGAGACGCTGCGGCATTGGGTTCGCCAAGCCGAATGTGATCGAGGTCTGCGACCGGGACCGACCACGGAAGAGCACGAACGGATCAGGCAGCTGGAGCGCGAGAATCGCGAGTTGCGCCAAGCCAACGAGATCCTGCGCAAGGCCAGCGCGTATTTTGCCCAGGCGGAGCTCGACCGCCGGGTGCGGCCATGAAGGCCTTCATCGATGCACACAAAGGGACCTACGGGATCGAGCCGATCTGCAAGGTGCTGCCGATCGCCCCGTCGATGTACTACACGCACGTGACGCGCCGGGCTGATCCCGCGAAGGCGCCCGCACGGGTGCGGCGAGACGCGGTCCTGCGCGACGCCATTCGACGCGTGTGGGAGGAGAACTTCCGGGTGTACCGGGTGCGCAAGGTCTGGCGTCAGCTCGCGCGTGAGGGCTCCGAGGTGGCTCGCTGCACGGTCGCACGGCTGATGCGAGAGATGGGCCTGAGGGGCGTGATACGGGGCAAGGTCATCCGTACCACGATCAGCAATCCCGCCACGCCTTACCCGCATGACCTGGTCGAACGGCAGTTCCATGCCGACCGTCCCAATGCGCTGTGGGTCGCGGATTTCACCTACATCTCAACGTGGCAAGGCTGGGTGTATGTCGCCTTCACCGACGATCATGGAAGACGTGCGAAGCGGTGGAACTCGCCACGCTGACGCGGGTCGACTGGCTCAACCACAAGCGCCTGCTGGAGCCGATCGGGAACCCCCCGCCAGCAGAAGCTGAAGCGAACTACTATCGGTAACAAGCGCATCTCGCCATGGCGGCCTGACTCACACCAACCGGCCTCCGGAATTCCCGGGGCAGTTCAAAAAGCGGTCCGTCGATCTTGGGGCGACGGATCAGGACACAAAGGCGGGGCGTGCGCCTGCCGAACCGCCGCAGCCGGACCAGGTGACGGAGTTCCCGTACGGCACCCGCGGCAGCGCGCTGCCCGAGCCGTAGTCGCCGCGGAATCCGCGTGTGGGCGTCTGCGGACACAGGCAGAACTCGAATGCCGCGCAGTGCCGCCCGATCATGCAATCCCACGTGAATGGGTGCATGATGAAGGCTTTCCTGCCGTGCGTGGCAGCGGCCCATTACCGGCACGTTTCGTCGAGGCGTCTACAGCGGTGCGGTAACTGTGCCATAACCCTGCCCGCTCCCATATCGGCCCGCGTTGCTTCCGCGGCCGTCTCGATCGGAGATCACCGTGAGCGCCAGAATCAAGAATCGGCACCTCCCCGAGTCGAAAACACCGACGCGCGACGTTGAGCCGCCCATGCACGCCCTGCTGATGGCGATGCAGGCGGTGCAGCGCGGCGATTTCAGCGTGCGGGTCAGCGGCGACTGGGATGGCTTGGAGGGAAAGCTCGCCGATTGCTTCAATGACATCGTTGAAGCCAACCAGCGCATGGCACGCGAACTGGAGCGCATCGGCCACAGCGTCGGTAAGCAGGGCAAGACCCGGCAGCGTATCTCGCTGGTGGGCCGCGGCGGCGCATGGGAAGGGATGGAACACTCCGTCAACGGGCTGATCGACGACCTGTTGTGGCCGACCACCGAGGTCACGCGCGCCATCGCCGCAGTGGCCAAGGGGGACCTTTCCCGCACCATGGCGCTGGAGGTAGAGGGCCGTCCGCTGGAAGGCGCGTTCCTGCGCACGGCGACCATCGTCAACACCATGATCGAGCAGCTCAGCGTGTTCAGTTCCGAGGTCACGCGCGTGGCGCGCGAGGTCGGTACCGACGGCAAGCTGGGCGGCCAGGCCAAGGTGCGCGGCGTCAGCGGCGTGTGGCGCGAGCTGACGGAATCGGTCAACCAGATGGCCTCGAACCTGACCGCGCAGGTGCGCAACATCTCCGAGGTGACCATCGCCGTGGCCAACGGCGACCTGTCGCGCAAGATCACGGTGGACGTGCGCGGCGAAATCCTGCAACTGAAGGAAGCCATCAACACGATGGTGGATCAGTTGCGCTCGTTCGCGGCCGAGGTGACGCGCGTGGCGCGCGAGGTCGGCACCGACGGCAACCTCGGCGGGCAGGCGGTGGTGCCGGGCGTGGCCGGCACGTGGAAGGACCTGACCGATTCGGTCAACGCGATGGCGACCAACCTCACGTCGCAGGTGCGCAACATCGCCGAGGTGACGACCGCCGTGGCGCGCGGCGACCTGTCGCGCAAGATCACGGTGGACGTGCGCGGCGAAATTCTGGAGCTCAAGAACACCATCAACACGATGGTGGACCAGTTGAACGGCTTCTCGGCCGAGGTGACGCGCGTGGCGCGCGAGGTCGGCACCGAGGGCAAGCTGGGCGGCCAGGCGGAAGTGAAGGGCGTCAGTGGTGTGTGGAAGGAGCTGACCGACAACGTCAACTCGATGGCCACCAACCTGACCAACCAGGTCCGCAACATCGCCGAGGTCGCGACTGCGATCGCGCGCGGTGACCTGTCGCGCAAGATCACGGTGGACGTCCGCGGCGAGTTGCTCGACCTCAAGGAAACGCTGAACACCATGGTCGAGCAGTTGCGTTCGTTCGCCGCCGAGGTGACGCGCGTGGCACGCGAGGTCGGCACCGAGGGCAACCTCGGCGGCCAGGCCGACGTGCCGGGCGTCGCCGGGACCTGGAAGGATTTGACCGACCACGTCAACTCGATGGCCTCCAACCTGACCGCGCAGGTCCGCAACATCGCCGAGGTCACGACGGCGGTCGCGCGCGGCGACCTGTCGCGCAAGATCACGGTGGACGTCAAGGGCGAGATCCTGGCCCTCAAGAACACCGTCAATACCATGGTCGATCAGTTGAACGGCTTCGCCGCCGAGGTGACGCGCGTCGCGCGCGAGGTCGGTACCGAGGGCAAGCTGGGCGGCCAGGCCCGTGTGGTCGGGGTCAGCGGCGTGTGGGAGGAACTGACCGACAACGTCAACTCGATGGCGACCAACCTCACGACGCAGGTGCGCAACATCGCCGAAGTCACGACGGCGGTGGCACGCGGCGACTTGTCGCGCAAGATCGCGGTGGACGTGAAGGGCGAAATCCTGGAGTTGAAGAACACCATCAACACCATGGTGGACCAGCTCAACAGCTTCGCCGCCGAGGTCACGCGCATGGCGCGCGAGGTCGGTACCGAGGGTAAACTCGGCGGCCAGGCGGTCGTGCCTGGCGTGGCGGGTACCTGGAAGGACCTGACCGACAACGTCAATTCGATGGCTTCGAACCTGACCACGCAGGTGCGCAACATCGCCGAGGTCGCGACCGCGGTGGCGAGCGGCGACCTGTCGCGCAAGATCGCGGTCGATGCCAAGGGCGAGATCCTGGAGCTGAAGAACACGATCAACACCATGGTCGACCAGCTCAACAGCTTCGCCGCCGAGGTGACGCGCATGGCGCGCGAAGTCGGCACCGAGGGCAAGCTGGGCGGTCAGGCGATCGTGCCGGGCGTGGCGGGCACCTGGAAGGACCTGACCGACAACGTCAATTCGATGGCCTCGAACCTGACGACGCAGGTGCGCGGCATCGCGCGGGTGGTGACCGCAGTGGCCACGGGCGATCTCAACAAGAAGTTGACCGTCGAGGCCAAGGGCGAAATCGCCTCGCTGGCCGACACCATCAACAGCATGACCAACACGCTGGCGATCTTCGCCGACCAGGTGACCACGGTGGCGCGCGAAGTCGGCGTGGAAGGGCGGCTCGGCGGGCAGGCCAAGGTGCCGGGCACCGCCGGCATCTGGAAGGACCTGACCGCCAACGTGAATCGCCTGGCGGCCAACCTCACCACCCAGGTG
>JBOHYX010000106.1:0-7706 GCA_050738115.1 Rhodanobacteraceae bacterium | reverse complement strand
TCCCTTGGGTGAATTGCAATGCAGGGCGGGCAATGCCCGCCGATCGAGCGGGCGGACGAGGTCCGCCCTACGAGCTCGCCCTCTTGAAGGGGAGAGCTTTTCATTTCATTCCAATGAATGGTCGTCGCCGACCGATTCGACGAGCGCCTGGTGCACCAGCGCGCGTTGCTCGGCGACGTGCGTGTTGTAGTAGCCCGCCGCCGGCGACGGCGAGCGCGCGCGGCCCGCGTAGTGAAGCGTGTGGTCCCCGTCCGCGCAGGCCTGCAGATGGTGGCGGATCTGGAACCACGCGCCCTGGTTCTGCGGCTCCTCCTGGCACCAGATCACTTCCCTGGCGGCCGGATATTTGTCGAGCTCGGCGCGGACTTCGGATCGCGGGAACGGATACAACTGCTCGATGCGCACGATCGCGACGTCGCCGATCTTCTGCTTTTCTGCTTCCTCGAACAGGTCGTAGTACACCCTGCCGGCGCACAACACCACTCGCTTGACCTTCTTGTCGGCCTTGACGCGCTGGTCGGGAATCACCAAGTGGAAATGACCGTGCTCCAGATCGTCCAGCGAGGACACCGCGAGCTTGTGGCGCAGCAGCGATTTCGGCGTCATCGCGATCAGCGGCTTGCGGCAGCCGCGCAGCATCTGGCGGCGCAGGAGGTGGAACATTTGCGCGGGCGTGGTCGGCACGCATACCTGCATGTTGTCGAGCGCGCACAGTTGCAGGAAGCGCTCCAGGCGCCCCGACGAATGCTCCGGGCCCTGGCCCTCGTAGCCGTGCGGCATGAACAGCACCAGACCGCACAGGCGGCCCCATTTGGCCTCGCCGGACGATATGAACTGGTCGATGACCACCTGCGCGCCGTTCGCGAAATCGCCGAACTGCGCTTCCCAGATCACCAGCGTGTCAGGGTCCGCGGTGGCGTAACCGTACTCGAAGGCCATTGCCGCGAGCTCGGACAGCAGCGAGTCGATGACATCGACCCTGACGTCCTCGCGCACGTGCGCGAGTGGCGTATGGACCTCGCCGGTCTTCTGGTCGTGGAGCTCCGCGTGCCGGTGGAAGAAGGTACCGCGCCCGGTGTCTTGCCCCACCAGCCGCAGCGCGGTGCCCTGGTCGACCAGCGTCGCGTACGCCATGTTCTCGGCGTAGCCCCAGTCCAGCGGCAGTTCGCCTTCGGCCATCTTGCGTCGATCGTTGTAGATCTTGGCAACCCGCGATTGCAGCGTCATGTTCTCGGGCCAGGTCAGGATCCGGCCGGCGAGCTCGTCCAGCTTCTTGCGGGCCACGCCGGTCTTGATCGGCTGCGCGAGATTGCCGCTGGCGAACCGCGCCCAGTCCACCATGAACTTCTGCGACCCGGGCGGGGCCAACTCGGGAACTGGCTTGCCGGCATCCAGCCCGTCGCGGTAGGCGTCGAACAGCTTTTGCGCGTCGCCCTCGGCGATCAGTCCGCGTTTGGCCAGCGCCTTCGCGTACAGCTCGCGCGTCGGCGGCAACTTCTTGATGACGTCGTACATGATCGGCTGCGTGGCCGACGGCTCGTCGGCCTCGTTGTGGCCGTGGCGGCGGTAGCAGATCAGGTCCACCACGACGTCCTTGTGGAACTGCTGGCGGAAATCGAATGCCAGCCGCGTGCATTGCAGCACCGCCTCCGGATCGTCGCCGTTCACGTGCAGCACCGGCGCGTTGACCATCTTCGCGACATCGGTGCAATACAGCGTGCTGCGCCCGTCGGCGGCGTCGGTGGTGAAGCCGATCTGGTTGTTGATGACGATGTGCACCGTGCCGCCGACGCGGAATCCGCGCGTCTGCGACATGTTGAACAGTTCCATGTTGACGCCCTGGCCCGACAGCGCCGCGTCGCCGTGGATCAATACGGGCAGCACCTGCGCGTGCGCTTCGTCGTGGTTGCGGATCTGGCGCGAGCGCACGGAACCTTCCACGACCGGGTTGACGACCTCGAGATGCGAAGGGTTGAACGCAAGCGCGACGTGGACATTGCCCGCGGGCGCCGCGATGTCGGCGGAGAACCCCAGGTGGTACTTCACGTCGCCGGAGTGCGCGGGGTCATCAGGGCCGTCGTGCTTGCCTTCGAATTCCGCGAACAACTGCTGTGGCGGCTTGCCCAGGATGTTGACCAGTACGTTGAGGCGGCCGCGGTGCGCCATGCCGATCACGAGTTCGTACACGCCCTCGGTGGCCGCGCGCCGGATCAGGTCGTCCAGCAGCGGAATCAGGGAATCGGCACCTTCGAGTGAAAAGCGCTTCTGGCCGACGTATTTGGTGTGCAGGTAGCGTTCGAGGCCGTCGGCCGCGGTCAGCTTGGCCAGCACGCGCTGGCGGGTCGCGTCGTCGAGCCCGGCGTCGCCGCTGGCCTGCTCGAGGCGATCGTAGATCCAGCGCCGCTGCGTGTGGTCGCTGATGTGCATGAACTCGGCGCCGATGCTGCCGACGTAGGTGCGCCGCAGATGGTCGCGCAATTCGCGCAGCGGCATCCGGTGGCCGCCACCGGCGAAGCCGCCGCAGTCGAACCCGGTATCGAGGTCGGCGTCGGAGAGGCCGTGAAACGGCAGGTCGAGATCGGGCGCCGGCCGCTTGGGCGCGATTGCCAGCGGATCGAGGTCGGCGGCGAGATGGCCGCGCGAGCGATAGGCGGTCAGGAAGCGCAGTACTCCGGCTTGCTTGCGCGCGTGCGTATCATCGATACGTGTACCCGCGGGCCGGCCGGATGCCTGCGCCGCGGCGACACGGGCGATCGCGTCCGCGTGCGAAACATCGCCGGCGGCGTGCAGGCTTTCGAACCATGCGCGCCATTGCGGTGCAACGGATTTGGGATCGTGCAGCCAGTCTTCGTACAACTGGTCGAGCCAGGCGGCGTTGCCACCGCCGAATTGCGAAGTCTCCTCAAGTTGTTGCAACAAACTGCCGCCGTCACTCACGATGGTCACCACGCGAAGAATGGGGTGGGGGCATTTCCGGCGCTCGTGCCGTGCCGCAACCTGAAATTATAACCGTTTGATGCTGCAGCGCGGTATCCGCGCGGCGCGCGTGCAGCCACGCGTCAGATTCCGAGTGCGCGCAATTCGGCCCACGGCTCGGAGCGCGCCCAGACGTCCTCGAACAGGCGCATCAGCACCGCATGGGGGCCCGGCGCCCGGGTTGCGCCGCTCGTGACCATTTCCTGCTCCAGCGGCCGAAACAGGTAGCCGCCGGTGTCGACGCACATGAACGCGGAACGGTACGCAATGTCGTTCGGCTCGACCGGCTGGCGCAACTCGATCACGCTGGAAAGGCGCTGCGCCAGTTCCAGCAAACGCGTGCCTTCCTCCGTGGCTCGCGTCAGGTCCTGCGCGATGATGCGGATCGACGCGCCGCGCCCGGAAATCGCGAGCCGCCGCAATTCGACGAGGCAGGCGGTGTCGTTGAACAGCAGCGGGTGCAGTTCGCGCACCAGCACGCACATGCTGTGCTTCGCGTCCATCAACAGCGTCTTGGTGATGACGATCAACTCCTCGCGCGAGGTCGCGTGCAGCGCGATCGACTCGGGCGGAGGGGGCAGGGCGGGGCGCTCCGGGCCGGCAGCGGCAGCGAGGGCGCGGCGCATGCACACGTGCGCAATGCCGGCTTCCTCGAACTCGGCGCCGGTACGGCTGAAGCCATGGCGCTGGTAAAACGGGGCGGCGTCGCACTGCGCGTGCAGCGATACCTCCGGCAGCCCGCGGGCGCGGGCCTGCTCGATGAGCGTGCGCAGCAGCGCGGTGCCCACGCCACGCCCGCGCCAATCGCGCAACACCGCCATCCGGGCGATGCGTCCCGCGTCGGGAAGCGCGCCATCGTCCCGTACCACCGCCTGCGCGCGGTCGATCGGCGTGGCCGTCGCTGCGCGCTCCGGCGTCGCACCCGACGTCGTCAGGCGGCCGGCCCCGACCGGGTCGCCACCAGCCGTGCGTGCCAGCACGTGCACACAGCGCGGATCGTCGTCGTCGATTTCCATTTCGGGCGGCACGTGCTGTTCGAACACGAAGACGGTTTCGCGCACGTTCGTGAGCGCCTCGCGATCCGCCGCGTTGGCCCAGTCGCACACTTCGACGTGGAAGTGGTCATCGATCGGCATGCGGTCAAACCCCTCCGGGTCATGGCCGGGTGCAAGGCTCGATTGTAGGCGAGGTCGGCGGCCGGTTTCACCCCGGGCGGGATCCGCGCCGCCGCAATCGCAGGTGTCCGGCGTCGATGAGTTCCGCGAGCAGCGCCACGCCGCGTGCACGGTGCGGCAGTTTCGCGAGACGCGCGCCGTCCAGCTTGTGGAAGGATCCGGCGATCACTCGCGCCCACGCGAGCGGCGCATCGAAAGCCGCGCCCCCGGCGTACAGCCGCGCATGGCGACCGTGGCGAGCCCAGGCGAAACGGCTCCATGGATCGCGTTCCAGCGTCGCCGAGGGTAGCCGTCTGGCCAGTACCGCGCGGTCGATCGGGCGCGCGCGGGGTGCCGGACCCTGCGCGACGCGGTAGCGCGTGATGAAGCCTCCGAACCAGTCGGCGAACGCCTCCTTGTCCATTGCGTTCGCGACGGACCCGAGCGTGCGGCGCGCGCGTTGCAGGGCCGCATCGTCGATCTCGCCGTTGGCGCCGGCGGGTTTGAGCTCCGGATCGGCAAAGCGCCGCGATTCGGGCAGTGACTCCGCGACATGCGCGGCAAAGTCGAACAGCAGCTCCCCCGCTGCCGGTGCGCGCATGCCGATCGAGAACGTCATGCATTCACCGACCGCGACGCCATCGTGCGGGACCCCGGGCGGCAGGTACAGCATGTCGCCGGGATCGAGCATCCACGCGTGCGTGGGATGGAATTCGCGCAAAAGCTTCAACGGAACGTCGTCGCGGAACGCCGTCGGCGAATTCGGCCGAGTGTCGATGGACCAGTGGCGCCGTCCGACGCCTTGCAGCAGGAATACGTCATATTGATCGACGTGCGCACCGACGCCGCCGCCGTCGGTGGCGTAGCTGATCATCACGTCGTCGATCCGCCAGCTCGGGATGAATCCGAACGCCTCGAGCAGTGCCGCGGTCGCCTCATCCCATTTGTCGGCGTCCTGCACCAGCAGGGTCCAGTTCGCGTGCGGCAACCCGGTGAAGGTCGCATCGTCGAACGGACCGGTGAGAACGTTCCATTGGCCGTCATTCCGGCGCAGGCCGGAATCCGGTGGCCTTGATTTGCCATGGACAACAATTCGCGCCAGCGCGCCGTCCATGCAGGCCAGCCCCGCGAGCTCATCGGGTGCCAGCGGCGGCGCGAAGTCGGCAAACGCGTTGCGGATCAGCAGCGGACGTTTTTGCCAATAGTCGCGCAGGAAACGCGCTGGCGGCAGGCCGAGCGGCTGGTTGCGCCGGGCGCGCACCTCGATCGCGGGCGCAGCCATCTCAAATGTCGCGCGCAAGCTCGGCCGCGAGGCCGATGTAGGTCGCCGGTGCCAACGCAAGCAGGCGCTGGCGGTCGGCTTCGGGCAGCGCCAGCGATGCGATGAATTGCTGGAGCGCTTCCCGCGTGATGCCCTTGCCGCGCGTCAGTGCCTTCAGTTGCTCGTAGGGTTCCGGCAATCCGTGCCGGCGCATCACGGTCTGGATCGCTTCGGCCAGCACTTCCCAGGCGTGATCGAGATCGGCAGCGATGCGCGCGGGATTCACCTCGAGCTTGCCGAGGCCTTTTTGCAGCGACGCGAAACCGACCAGCGCGTGGCCCAGCGCCTCGCCCAGCGCGCGCAGCACGGTCGAATCCGTGAGGTCGCGCTGCCAGCGGCTGATGGGCAACTTGGCGCTGAAATGGCCGAACAGCACGTCGGCGATGCCGAAGTTGCCTTCCGCGTTCTCGAAGTCGATGGGATTGACCTTGTGCGGCATGGTCGAGGAACCGACTTCGCCCGACGTCAGCTTCTGCCTGATGTAGCCGAGCGAAATGTAGCCCCACACGTCGCGCGCGAGATCGATCAGGATCGTGTCGATCCGGCGTTGCGCGTCGCACAGTTCGGCGATGGCGTCGTGTGGTTCGATCTGGGTCGTATACGCGTTCCACGGCAGGCCCAGTGACTCGACGAATCCGCGCGAAAAGGCGCGCCAGTCGACTTCCGGATACGCGACGACGTGCGCGTTGAAGTTGCCGACCGCGCCATTGATCTTGCCCGGGATCGTGGTGCCGGCAAGCTGCGCGCGCTGGCGTGCGAGACGCGCGACGACGTTGGCGAGTTCCTTGCCGAGCGTGGTGGGGCTCGCCGTCTGACCATGCGTGCGCGCGAGCATCGGCAGGTCTGCATGGGCGTGGGCGAGGGCGCGCAGTGTCGCCACCACCTTGTCGAGTTCCGGCAGCAGCCCGTGGTCGCGCGCGTCGCGCAGCATCAGTGCGTAGGCAAGATTGTTGATGTCCTCGCTGGTGCAGGCGAAATGCACGAATTCGCGAGCCTGCTTCAGGGCGGGATCGTCGCCGATGCGTTCCTTGATGAAATACTCGACCGCCTTGACGTCATGATTGGTGGTGGTTTCGATTGCCTTGATGCGCCCGGCGTCCGCGACGGAGAAATCGTCCGCCATGGCGTGCAGGGCATTTCGCGCCGCCGCGGAGAAGGGCGGCAGTTCCACGATGCCGGCTTCGTCGGACAACGCGATCAGCCATGCGATCTCGACCTTGACGCGGCGTTTCATCAGCCCGTATTCGCTGAAGATCGGGCGCAACGCCGCGACCTTGGCCGCATAGCGGCCGTCCAGCGGCGAAATTGCAGTGAGCGGATCGAGCTGCATGGCGGCGGCGCCATCGTGTCGCGAAAACGGCGATTGTAGCCGTGGACGCTCGTTATAATGAACGGATGTTTCGCAGGGAATTTCCGCAATGCCGAGCTTCCGCACCGAACACGACAGCATGGGCGAATTGAAGGTGCCCGCCGACGCGCTGTGGGGCGCGCAGACGCAGCGCGCCGTCGACAACTTCCCGATCTCGGGGCTGACCCTGCCGCGCGAGGTCATCCGTGCGCTCGGCCTCATCAAGGTCGCGGCGGCTGACGGCAACTTGAAGCTCGGACACTTGAAATCGGCACAGGCGGCCGCGATCCGCAAGGCTGCGCTGCGCATCGCCGACGGCGAGTTCGACGCGCAGTTTCCGATCGACATTTTCCAGACGGGCTCGGGCACGTCCAGCAACA
Source organism: Rhodanobacteraceae bacterium (assembly GCA_050738115.1). GTDB lineage: Bacteria > Pseudomonadota > Gammaproteobacteria > Xanthomonadales > Rhodanobacteraceae > 66-474. The sequence continues at coordinate 527 of JBOHYX010000106.1, read as the reverse complement.
TGAACGCGAACGAGGTGATCGCGCACATCGCCTCGCGGGACTCGAAGGCATCGATCCACCCCAACGACCACGTCAACTACGGGCAGAGTTCGAACGACGTGATGCCGACCGCGGTCCACGTCAGCGCGGTGCTCGCCGTCCACGAGCAGTTGCTGCCGGCGTTGACGCATTTGCGCAGGACCATCGACCGGCGCGCGCGGCAGTTGAAGAACGTCGCCAAGACCGGCCGCACGCACCTGATGGACGCGATGCCGGTCACGTTCGGGCAGGAACTGTCCGGCTGGTCGGCCCAGATCGCATCGGGGATCGCGCGCATCGGGGACTCGCTGAAGCGGACGCAACAACTGCCGCAGGGCGGCACCGCGGTCGGTACGGGCATCAACGCCGATCCCCGCTTCGCGCGGGCCTTCTGCCGCGAGTTGTCGAGGGCGACGCGGGTGCGGTTCAGCCCGATGGACAATTTCTTCGAGGGCTTGGCGTCGCAGGATGCGGCGGTCGAGCTGTCGGGCCAGTTGAAGGTGCTGGCG
>JBOHYX010000105.1:0-7749 GCA_050738115.1 Rhodanobacteraceae bacterium | reverse complement strand
GGCGAGGTGACGGCGGCGACCAGCTCGCGCACCGATTCGCCGCATTCCTTCTCGTCATATGGGAAAAAACCGGCGCCGGTGTACTTCGGGAAGTCGCGGTCGAGGTTGCCGCGTGCTTCGTCCGGAAGCTGGCCATGTGCGACCATGAACGGGAACGGATCGTCACGGACCAGGGTGTCCGGGCGGTCGAGACGGGCTGGATCGAGCAGCGCTGCGACGAGCATGACGGGTCCTCGTGACGCGCGCATTGTAGCTCTGCAGGCGCCGCGCGCACTGAACGCGAATCCGGATTCTGATAACATTGCCGCATGCCCGAAACCCGTCACCCACAGGCCCGCTCCGCGCGGCCTGCGGGTTTTCTTGCATCCGGAACCTGGCCATGACGATGCCCGCGCTGCTTGCCCTTGCCGATGGAACCCTCCTTCACGGCGAGGCGGCAGGTGCTGCGGGATCGACGGTCGGTGAGGTGGTGTTCAACACCGCGATGACGGGTTACCAGGAGATGCTGACCGATCCGTCCTACGCCCAGCAGATCGTCACGCTTACCGCGCCGCATGTCGGCAACACCGGCTGCAATCCGGTCGACGCGGAGTCCGGCAAGGTGCAGGCGGCGGGGCTGGTGGTGCGCGACGTGCCGCGCCTCGCGTCCAACTGGCGCAGCGTGGAATCGCTTGCCGAATATCTGCGACGACACAGCGTCGTTGCGATCGCTGGCATCGATACGCGCGCTTTGACCCGCATCCTGCGCGATCGGGGCGCGCAGAACGGGTGCATCGTCGCGGGCGAGTCGATCGATGCCGATGAGGCACTTGCGAAGGCGCGCGCATTTCCGGGTTTGAATGGTGCCGATCTCGCGAAGGTGGTCAGCATCCGCGAGCGTCAGGCGTGGCGCGCGGGCAGGTACGATCTCGACGCGCAGGCGTTTCGCGAACCGGCGAAGCAGTACAAGGTTGTCGCGTACGACTATGGCGTGAAGCAGAACATCCTGCGCCTGCTCGCCGAGCAGGGCTGCGACGTCACGCTGGTGCCCGCGCAGACGTCCGCCGTCGACGTGCTGGCGATGCAGCCGGACGGCGTGTGCCTGTCCAACGGTCCCGGCGATCCCGCCGCGTGCGACTACGCCATCCAGGCGACGCGCGAATTCCTGGACGCGAAGATCCCGCTATTCGGCATCTGCCTCGGCCACCAGTTGATGGGTCTCGCGCTGGGCGCCCGGACGCTGAAGATGCCGTTCGGCCACCACGGCGCCAACCATCCGGTCAAGGACCTCGACGACGGTCGGGTGCTGATCACGTCCCAGAACCATGGCTTCGCGGTCGATCCGGCGACGCTGCCGGCCAACACCCGCGCGACCCACGTGTCTCTCTTCGACGGCACCCTGCAGGGCTTCGCGCTGACCGACCGACCGGCGTTCTGCTTCCAGGGACACCCCGAGGCGAGTCCCGGGCCGCGAGACATCGCGTACCTGTTCGAGCGGTTTGCCATGCTTATGCGGGACTCGGGACTCGGGACTCGGGACTCGGGAGAAGCATCATGAGCGCTTCACACTTTCGCGAACTGGAGGTGTGGCAGGTCGCGATGGCGCTGGCGAAGTGCGTGTATGAACTCACAGCGAGCTTTCCGAAGGAAGAGCGATATGGGTTGACATCGCAGCTTCAGCGGTGCGCAGTTTCCATCCCCTCGAATATCGCGGAAGGCAATGCACGCGCTTCAACACGGGACTACGCGCGGTTTGTTTCGATGGCGCGTGGGTCGTCGGCAGAATTGCAGACACAGCTCCTGCTGAGTCAGGAACTTGGATTGGGGGTGGATTCAGTGCGGGGCTTGGCGCTCGAATCCTGCGAAAGAGTCGGACAGATGCTGCAGCGATTGCATCAGGCCTTGGGCCGGCGGCTTGAGTCCGAGTCCCGGGTCCCGGGTCCCGGTTCCCGGGTTGGCTCTTCCGAGTCCCGAGTCCCGAGTCCCGAGTCCCGAACAGGAAGCTCCCAGCCCCGGGTTTCAGAAGAAACCGAGGAATACCTCTAATGCCGCGTCGTACCGATATCAAAACCGTCCTCATCATCGGCGCGGGCCCGATCGTGATCGGGCAGGCGTGCGAATTCGACTATTCCGGTGCGCAGTCGTGCAAGGCGCTGCGTGGGGAAGGCTTCCGGGTGGTGCTGGTGAATTCCAATCCCGCCACGATCATGACCGACCCCGAGATGGCCGACCGCGTGTACGTCGAGCCGATCACCTGGCCCACGCTCGAGAAAATCATCGCCAAGGAACGGCCCGACGCGCTGCTGCCGACGATGGGCGGCCAGACCGCGCTCAACTGCGCGCTGGATCTTGCCGACCACGGCGTCCTCGAGAAATACGGCGTGGAGCTGATCGGCGCGTCGCGCGATGCGATCCGGATGGCCGAGGACCGCGAACTGTTCCGCAACGCGATGGATGAAATTGGCCTGGCTTCGCCGCGTTCGGCGATCGCGCGCTCGCTGGACGAGGCGCGCGCCGGACAGGCGTCGCTCGGCTTTCCGTGCATCATCCGGCCCTCGTTCACGCTGGGCGGCACCGGCGGCGGCATCGCCTACAACGTCGAAGAGTTCGAGGCGATCGTCACGCGCGGCCTCGAGGTTTCGCCCGCGCACGAAATAATGATCGACGAATCGGTGCTGGGCTGGAAGGAGTTCGAAATGGAAGTGGTCCGTGACCGCGCGGACAACTGCATCATCGTGTGCGCGATCGAGAACGTCGATGCGATGGGCGTGCACACCGGCGATTCGATCACGGTGGCGCCCGCGCTGACGCTGACCGACAAGGAATACCAGCGCCTGCGCGACTACTCGATCGCGGTGCTGCGCAAGATCGGCGTGGATACCGGTGGCAGCAACGTGCAGTTCGGGGTGAACCCCGTTGACGGCCGCGTGGTCGTGATCGAGATGAACCCGCGCGTGTCGCGCTCATCCGCGCTCGCCTCCAAGGCGACGGGGTTTCCCATCGCCAAGGTCGCGGCCAAGCTCGCGGTCGGCTACACCCTGGACGAACTCAAGAACGAGATCACCGGCGGCCGCACCCCGGCGTCGTTCGAGCCGAGCATCGACTACATCGTCACCAAGATGCCACGCTTCGCGTTCGAGAAGTTCCCGGCCGCCGATCCGCACCTCACCACCCAGATGAAATCGGTGGGCGAGGTGATGGCGATCGGGCGGACCTTCTCCGAATCGCTGCAGAAGGCGCTGCGCGGCCTCGAAACCGGCCATGACGGGCTGAATCCGGGCGGCATCGACTGGACCACGCCGGACGGCATGGAATGGCTGAAACGCGAGCTGCGCCAGCCGGGCCCCGAACGCATTTTCCACGTGGGTGATGCGTTCCGCGCCGGCCTGTCGCTGCCCGAAGTGCACGACTTGTGCAAGATCGATCCGTGGTTCCTCGCGGCGATCGAGGACATCGTCGCGGCCGAGGCCGACGTGCGTGCGGGCGGCATGCGGGCGCTCGACGCGCCGCGCATGCGCGAGCTGAAGCGCATGGGGTTTTCCGATTCGCGGCTCGCGAAGTTGCTCGAATCCGACGAACGCGCGGTGCGGCACCTGCGGCATACGCTGGGCGTGCGCCCCGTGTACAAGCGCGTGGATTCGTGTGCGGCCGAGTTCGCGACCACCACCGCGTACATGTACTCGACCTACGAGGAAGAGTGCGAGTCCAATCCATCCAACCGGCGCAAGATCATGGTGCTGGGCGGTGGCCCGAACCGGATCGGACAGGGCATCGAGTTCGACTACTGCTGCGTGCACGCGGCGCTGGCGCTGCGCGAGGACGGATTCGAGACCATCATGGTCAACTGCAATCCGGAGACCGTGTCCACCGATTACGACACGTCCGACCGGTTGTATTTCGAGCCGGTGACGCTGGAAGACGTGCTCGAGATCGTGGACAAGGAAAAGCCCGAAGGCGTCATCGTGCAGTACGGCGGGCAGACACCGTTGAAGCTCGCGCGGGCGCTCGAGGCCGCGGGCGTGCCGATCATCGGCACCTCGTCGGATTCGATCGACCTCGCCGAAGACCGCGAGCGCTTCAACAAGCTGATCGAGAAGCTGGGGCTGAAACAACCGCCCAGCCGCATCGCCCACACCGCCGAGGAAGCCATGGTGCTTGCGCGCGAGCTTGGCTATCCGCTGATCGTGCGCCCGAGTTACGTGCTGGGCGGCCGCGCGATGGAAGTGGTGCACGCCGACGAGGATCTCGCGCGCTACATCCGCGATGCGGTGCGTGTGTCGGACAAGTCGCCGGTGTTGCTCGACCGGTTCCTCGACAATGCGGTCGAAGTCGACGTGGACGTGATCGCCGACGCCGACGGCGCGGTGCTGATCGGCGGCATCATGCAGCACATCGAGGAAGCCGGCGTGCATTCCGGCGATTCGTCCTGTTCGCTGCCGCCGTATTCATTGACGGCCGGGGTCCAGGCCGAGCTGCGCCGGCAGGTGACGGTGCTGGCGCGCGAGCTTGGCGTGGTCGGATTGATGAACACCCAGTTCGCGATCCAGGGCGATGACGTCTACATCCTCGAAGTGAACCCGCGCGCCTCGCGCACGGTGCCGTTCGTGTCCAAGGCGACGGGGCGCCCGCTGGCCAAGATCGCGGCGCGCTGCATGGCCGGCAAGATGCTCGCGGAACAGGGCGCGACGAGCGAACGCATTCCGCACTACTGGGCGGTCAAGGAAGCGATTTTCCCGTTCCTCAAATTCCAGAACGTCGACCCGATCCTGGGGCCCGAAATGCGCTCGACCGGCGAGGTGATGGGCGTGGGCCGCAGCTTCGGCGAAGCCTTCGCGCGCGGCCACGAGGCCGCGCACATCGCCGCACCCGCGGCCGGCAGCAAGGTGTTCCTGTCGGTGCGCGACGCCGACAAGTCGCGCCTGCTGGAGGTCGCGCGCGATCTCGCGCGGCGCGGCTTTCCGCTGATCGCGACCGGTGGCACCTGCAATTACCTGCGCCAACACGGCATCGAGTGCGAGCGCATCAACAAGGTGCTGGAAGGGCGTCCGCACATCGTCGACGCAATCAAGAACGGCGAGATCGCCTACATCGTCAACACCACCGAAGGCCGCCAGGCCATCGCCGACTCGTTCTCGATCCGCCGCTCGGCACTGCAGCAGCACGTCACGTATTCGACCACCGTGGCCGGCGCGGCCGCGCTGCTGCATTCGCTCGACTTCCGCGGCAAGGGCGGCGTCATCAGCCTGCAGGAACTGCACGCCGAGCTCGACCAGCGCGAATCGAATCCCGCGCAACGCCCTACCGCCGTAGCCTGAGGGCGCGGCGGTAGTCCGTCCCTGCCGAGATGGTCGTGGCACCAGGAATCCCTGACTTCACCTGTCACCCGCAGCAGCAAGAGCTTTTCCGCGAAGAACGCGAAGTACGCAAAGAAGGCCAAGCAGAATGGATCGATTGTTTTCGCGTCCTTTGCGTTCTTTGCGGACAAAAGCTCCTTCTCTTGTGCGCATTTCTTCCTGCTGCCGGTTCCGATCTCGCCCCCGCGCCACTAAAGTTTGACCAGAGCTCCCGCGGGGCCTGCCAATACCAATCGAGAGGAGTGCCGCGCATGCAGCGAGCCCCCATGACCAAAGCCGGTTCCGAACGCCTTCGCGCGGAGCTGGAGCAACTCAAGACCGTCGATCGTCCAAAGGTCATCGCCGCCATCGCCGAAGCGCGTGCGCACGGCGATTTGAGCGAGAACGCGGAGTACACCGCGGCGCGCGAGCAACAGGGATTCATCGAAGGCCGTATCCACACGATCGAGGCGGCGCTGGCGACGTCGCAGATCATCGATCCGGCGACACTGAAGGTTGGCGACAAGGTCGTGTTTGGCGCGGTGGTCGACCTGGAGGACGCCGACAGTGGCGAAGCCGTCACCTACCAGATCGTCGGCGACATCGAAGCCGACATCAAGAAGGGCCTGATTGCCGTGTCGTCCCCCATCGCGCGCGCGATGATCGGCAAGAACGAGGGCGACAGCTTCGGTTTCGAGGCGCCAGCCGGCGAGCGCAATTACGAAATCACGGGTGTCCGCTACGCGTGATTGCCTTTCGCGATTTCGGGCTGCGCCGCGGTGGCCGCCTGCTGCTCGCGGGTGTGGACGCGGTACTGCACGACGGCTGGAAGGTCGGCGTCGCCGGTCGCAACGGCAGCGGCAAGTCCAGCCTGTTCGCGGCGATCCTGGGTGAGCTGGAGCCTGACGCGGGCACGCTGGACGTGCCGGCGGGATTGCGCATCGCCGCGGTCGCGCAGGAAACGCCGGCGGTGCCGGATGCCGCGATCGACTACGTGCTGGACGGCGATGCGGAACTCGGGTCGGTGTCGCGCGAGGAAGCCCGCGCGCAAGCCGCCGGTGATCATGCCGCGCTCGCGGCGGCGCATCAGCGCCTCGATGCGCTGGGCGGTTACGACGGTCGTGCGCGTGCGGGGCGCCTGCTGCACGGGCTGGGGTTCCGGCCGGACGACCACGCGAGGCCGGTCGCCGAATTTTCCGGCGGCTGGCGCGGACGGCTGAACCTCGCGCGGGCGTTGATGGCGCCGTCGGACCTGCTGCTGCTGGACGAGCCGACCAACCACCTCGACCTCGACGCCGTGGTGTGGCTCGAGCAATGGCTGCGCCGTTATCCACGCACGCTGCTGGTCATTTCTCACGACCGCGAGTTCCTCGACGGTACGGTCGACCACGTGCTGCACCTCGAGCAGGGCGGCGCGCGCCTCTACGCCGGCAATTACAGCGACTTCGAGCGTCAGCGCGCCGAGCGGTTGCACCAGCAGCAGGCCGCGCACGTGAAGGAACAGGCCGAACGCGCGCACCTCGAGGCCTTCATCGATCGTTTCCGCGCCAAGGCCACCAAGGCACGCCAGGCCCAGTCGCGCATCAAGCGCCTGGAGAAGCTCGCGGGCACTGAAGCCGTGCGCGCCGAGCGTGCATTCGAGTTCCGGTTTCCCGAACCGGAGCGCCTGCCGCAGTCGATGCTGAAGCTGGAGCATGTCGACGCCGGTTACGGCCTCGCTTCCACTGTAGAAGCGGCCCATGGCCGCGATTACGTCGTCACAGGCGAGCATCAACAATCGCGGGCAGGGCCCGCTCCTACAAGCCATACGCAGTTTGCGCGGATATTGTCCGACGCGTGCTTCAGCGTCCAGGCCGGCGACCGGATCGGCCTGCTGGGTCCGAACGGCGCAGGCAAGTCCACGCTGGTGAAAACACTGGTCGGCGAGTTGCCACCGCTGGCCGGTACGCGGATCGCACACAAGGATCTGGCGATTGGCTATTTCGCGCAACACACCGTCGAGAAATTGCGCGCGGGCGAATCGCCGTTCGACCACCTGCGGGACCTCGCGCCCGGTGCGCCGCCGCAGGCGCTGCGCGACTGGCTCGGCAAATGGCACTTCGCCGGCGATCGCGCTTTCGAGCCGGTGGAGGGATTCTCGGGCGGCGAACGTGCGCGCCTCGCGCTGGCACTGATCGCGTGGCGCAGGCCGAACCTGCTGGTGCTGGACGAGCCGACCAATCACCTCGATCTCGACATGCGTGGCGCGCTCGCCGACGCGCTCAATGATTATCCCGGCGCGCTAGTGCTGGTCGCGCACGATCGGCACCTGCTCGGCCTTGCCTGCGACAGGTTCTGGCGCGTGGCCGATGGACACGTCTGGCCGTTCGACGGTGACCTCGACGATTACGCGCGCTGGCTGCGTTCGCGGTCCGCCGCGCCGGACACGCGCGAGGAC
>JBOHYX010000104.1:0-7786 GCA_050738115.1 Rhodanobacteraceae bacterium | reverse complement strand
GACGACGCATCGGCGGCGGCGACGCTGCGCGCCCACGCGTAGGCGAGCGCGATGTAGCCCGAATAGAACAGGTAATCGACCGCCGCGGCGCCGATCTCGTCGGGGTTCGACACCGCGCGCATCCCGAGCCCCTGGGTGACGGTGCCCCATTCCTGCGCCAGCGCCGACAGCTTGGGAATGAAGTCCTTCAATGCGTCGTCCTGCGCATGTTGCGCGCAAAACCCGCCGAGCTGCCCGAGGAAAAGCTGTAGGCCCTCGCCGCGTTGCTGCACGACCTTGCGGCCAAGGAGATCCAGCGCCTGGATGCCGGTTGTGCCTTCGTAGATCGTGGTGATGCGCGCGTCGCGTGCGTACTGTTCCATGCCCTCGTCGGCGATGTAGCCGTGGCCGCCATAGATCTGCAGGGCGAGGTTGGTGCACTCGATGGCGTTCTCGGTGAGCAGCGCCTTGATGATCGGGGTGAGGAACGACACCAGCGCGTCGGCGCGCGCGGCTTCGTGTGCATCCTGCGAGCGATGCTGGATGTCGACCAGCGTCGCCGCGTACAGGCCCAGCGCGCGCCCGCCCTCGATCAGCGCCTTCTGCGTGAGCAACATGCGGCGCACATCGCCGTGCACGATCAGCGGGTCGGCCGGCTTGTCCGGAAACTTCGCGCCCGACAGCGCACGCATCTGCAGGCGCTCCCGCGCGTACGCCAGCGCGTTCTGGTACGCGCGCTCGCTGGTTGCGAGGCCCTGCAGGCCAACCGCGAGTCGCGCGGTGTTCATCATGGTGAACATTGCGTTCAAGCCCTTGTGGGGCCCGCCGATCAACCATCCCTGCGCGGCATCGAAGTTCATCACGCAGGTCGCCGAGCCCTTGAGGCCCATCTTGTGTTCGATCGAGCCGCAGCGCACGCCATTGCGTTCGCGGGCCTTGCCGTCCCTGCCGACCCTGAACTTCGGCACGATGAAGAGCGAAATTCCCTTTACACCCTTGGGTGCGTCGGGCAGCCGCGCCAGCACGAGGTGCACGATGTTGGAGGTGAAATCGTGCTCGCCGGCGGTGATGAAGATCTTGGTGCCGCTGATCGCGTAGCTGCCGTCTTCGTTGGGTTCGGCGCGGGTCTTCAGCAAGCCGAGGTCGGTGCCGCAGTGCGCTTCGGTGAGGCACATCGTGCCGGTCCATTCCCCCGACACGATCGGCTTCAGGAACGCGTCCTTCTGCCAATCCTCGCCGTGCACGCGCAGTGCCTCGGTGGCGCCCTGCGCGAGCAGCGGGTAGGTGCCCCACGCGAGGTTGGCCGAGTCGATCATTTCCTTGACCGGTGCGCCCACCGTTTCGGGCAAGCCTTGGCCGCCGAACGCCTGCGGGGCGGTCAGGCCCGCCCAGCCGCCTTCGACGTATTGTTCGTACGCGTGTCTGAACCCTTGTGGCGTGGTCACCGCGCCGGTGCGCTCGTCGTACTTGCAACCCTCCCGGTCGCCGGTCTCGTTGAGCGGCGCCAGCACGGCCTGCGAGAACTTCGCCGCTTCCTGCAGCACCGCGTCGATCGTTTCGCGGTTGAGTCCTTCGCACCCCGGAAACGTGGCGAACAGTTTTTCGACGTCGAGAAGGTCGTACAGGTCGAAGCGGATGTCGGCGAGCGGAGCGGTGTAGTGGGTGGTCATGGAAGCCTTCGGTCGTGCGGTGTCCGAATGGAGCGCGCGTGTTTTCTGCTGGTCATTCCGGGGCCATCGCCGGTTTCATCGGCGATGGAACCCGGAATCCAGCTCTTTCGCCATAGGCAAATCAGAAGCTGGATTCCGGGTTCTGCCCGCGGTGAAGCTCCGGGCAGCCCCGGAATGACGAGCAAAAGCCAAGCGCGCCGGTGATCGGCGTTTCCTATCGCCAGATGTTCGAAACGCCCGGCACCGGCGAAATGTAGCCGTTGCCATGCAGTTCGAACTGTTGCGCCTTGCCGGTCGAGCCCTTGCCGACCGACAGGGTGCCCTTCAATTCGTAGTGGATCTGGCCGCCCTTTGCGCCGCCGAGTACCGCGGCGCCCGCCGCCTCGGGCCTGATGTTCGCGGTCGCAATGTCGGCGTCCATGGCGGGGATGTCGAGGCCCGGTGAAACCGTGATCTGGCCAGTCGGCTTGCCGTTCAATGTCAGTGCCGCGTCGATCGCGTAGACGTGCATGCCGGTGTCGAAGCTGTTGTTCTGGAAACGCACCACCACCGCCCAGGTGCCGTCGCTGTTGACCGTCAACTGCTGGATGCTGGCATCCGGCCTTTGCAGCTTGGTGCCCAGCGTGCTGCATCCGGCCAGAAACACAACGGCCAGCGCGATCACGGCCATCGACAACGCGTGCAAACGGCGACGCGGCGAACGAAAGATCATCGACCGACTCCTGGCCCGGCGGACGGGCCGATACTGTAACCCTTCGTGCGCACGTTTTGGGTGCGATGCGGCTGCGATCGACGCGCGCTGGCGGACGACTCGCGGGCGACCTCGCTACACTCGCGCCATTCCGCGCCGCAGCGATCCGCCCATGACCCAGTCGTTCCAGCTTGCAACGCCAGCCCGCCGCAAGACCGTTCCCGCATGGCCGCTGATCGGCGCGTGCGTGCTGATCGCGCTCGGCTTCGCCGGCTTGCTGTCGGCGCCGGTACACGCGCTCGACGTGCGCATCCTGCTGGCGATGCGGCATCCCGCCGATCTCGCGCAACCCATGGGACCGCTGTGGTTCCAGGACATGCTGCGCGACTTCGTGGGTCTCGGCGGCATCGGCGTGCTGGTGCTGTTCATCGCGGGTGGACTCGGCGTGCTGTGGTTGTCGCGCCGGCACGGCGACGCGTGGTGGTTCCTGGGCGGCGTGATCGGCGCCTTCATCATCGGATCGGTCATGAAGCACCTGATCGGGCGGCCGCGTCCGCAACTGATTCCGCATGAGACCTACGTTTTCACCGCAAGCTTCCCCAGTGGCAACACGCTGATGGCGACCGTCGTGTGGCTGCTGCTGGCATTCGCGGTCGCCGATGCCGTGGGCAAGCGCGCGGTGCGCGACTACGCGGTGCTCGGGGCGCTGGTGATCACGTTCCTGGTGGGCGCCGGGCGCGTGTACATGGGCGTGCACTGGCCCAGCGACGTGATCGAAGCCTGGGGCCTCGGGATCGCGTGGGTGTGGGTGTTGAGGTACGCGCACGGGGGCCGCGTCAGCGTCCCCAGGTGACGGTGAGCGTAGCCTTCGCGAGCGTGTGTTTCTGGATCCCGGCGAGCGCGTCCTTGCGGCTGAAGCGCGTCGCCAGCCCGAGTTCCGGCACGTCGAGCGCGTAGGCGGTGATCACGTAGTGGTGCGGCTTGCCCGGCGGCGGGCAGGGGCCCGAATAGCCGTGATAGCCGAAGTCGTTGCCGAGCTGCACCATGTCGCCCGGCGGGTTGCCGCTGTGCGGCTGGCCGGCATCCGCGTTGAGGCCGTGCGCGCCGACCATGATGTCGAAGGCGATCCAGTGCCAGAAATCGGCATCGGTGTCGAACATCGTGACGGCGAAGCTCTTGGTGCCGGGTGGCGGATCGTGCCAGCGGAGCTTGGGCGACCGGTCGCCGCCGCCGCACTTGGCGTACACGTTGGCGAGCGGCATGCGCCCGCCGTCGGTCAGGGTCGGGCTGTCGAGCGTGAAGCCCTGCGCCGCGAGTGTCAGCGTGGGCACCAGCGCGAGGATGAGCCAGGCGAGCGCGCGCCGCATCGGGACGCTACGCCGTCGCGCGCTTGCGTTTCGGCGGCGCGTGCTCGTGCAGGTACTCCGAGAGCACCACGGCGTTGCAGTGCTTGTCGTCGTGCGCCATGAACAGCAGCGTCGCGTTCGGATGTTCCTTCAGCAGCCCCTGCAACTCGGCGACCGCGTCCGGGTTCGCGTCGAGCTCCGCGCGGTAGCGCTTGCGGAATTCCTCCCACTTCGCGGGATCGTGCCCGAACCACTTGCGCAGTGCATCGCTGGGCGCGATGTCGCGCACCCACCCCGTCAGTTTGAGCTTGTCCTTCGACTGGCCACGTGGCCACAGGCGGTCGATGAGGATGCGCGCGCCATCGGCGTCGGTGAGCGGCTCGGTCGCGCGCTTGATCTTGAATGCCATGGCAACCTCCGTTGTGTGATTGCCGCATGCCAAGCCATCATAGGCTTTTCACGTGAAGAATTCGCCATGACCCGCCGCCTCATCGTGCGCCGTTCGCGCATCCACGGAAAGGGTGTATACGCCGCCGTCGACATTCCCGCGCGCACCGTCCTGATCCAGTACAAGGGCCGCCTGTTGACGGATGCCGAAGCCGACCGGATCTACGCCGATGGCGCCGACACCGGCCACACCTTCCTGTTCACGCTCAACGACCGGTACATCGTCGACGCCAACGTCGGCGGCAACAGCGCGCGCTGGATCAACTACTCGTGCGCGCCGAATTGCCGCGCGTACGTGCAGGAGGTCGATGGCGCGCGCCGCGACAAGGTGATGATCGAAACCCGGCGCGCCGTCAAGGCGGGCGAAGAGCTCACCTACGACTACGGCATCGTGCTGGACGTTCCGCACACCGCGCACATGAAGCGCGTCTGGGCGTGCCATTGCGGCGCGCGCCGTTGCACCGGCACGATCCTGAAGCCCAAACGAAGCAGACCGACGTTGCCAGGCTGAACAGGCACAAGCTCGGCTTCGCGTGCAAGCCTGCGCTGTCAATCGCGCTGACCGTGGTTCGCTGCATCGCCTTGTTTTGGAAAGAACTTAGTTATAACATTGTGGCAACGGTGTGGAAGGTAACGGTGAGTACTCATGAGAACCACGATCCGCAAGATGGGCAATTCGCAAGGCGTGATCATTCCCAAGCCGCTGCTGGCGCAGGTTGGTTTCGAGGATGAAGCCGTGATGACGATCGAGAACGACGCGCTGGTGTTGCGCCCGGTGCCGCGTTCGCCGCGTGAAGGCTGGGACGAGGCCAGCCGCCGTATTGCCGAGCACGGCGACGACGTATTGACGTGGCCGGAGTTCGCCAATGCCGACGACAGGCACCTGAAATGGTGAAGCGCGGCGACATCTGGCTCGCGGCGCTGGACCCCACCGTGGGCAGCGAAATCCGCAAGAGCCGCCCCTGCGTGGTCATCTCGCCTCCCGAGATGCACGACTACCTGCGCACCGTCATCGTGGCGCCGATGACCACCGGCAGCCACCCGGCGCCATTTCGTGTGCGGATACGGTTTCAGGACAAGTCCGGATTGATTCTGCTGGATCAGGTTCGCACGCTGGACCAGGCGCGCCTGGTCAAACGGCTGGGCGCCGCGAGTTCGACGACCTTGGCGACGGTCCTGCAAACGCTGCAGGACGTATTCGCACCATAGCGGCGGGGCTGCACCGCACGGGCATGGCGAGTTCGGCAGTCGTTGGACCGTTACGGCGACGCCGTGACGGGTGGCTGGGACGGCCGGGATTTATCGTTTTTGCGGGGAGTCACTCAATCTTCCTCGGCCTTCGGTTTCCACGCGTCCGCCAGCCGCTTCTGGACCTGCGCGGGCACCGGATCGTAGTGCGACAGCTCCATCGCGAAGCGGCCTTCGCCGCCGGTGAGCGAGCGCAGTTCGGTCTGGTAGTCGATCACTTCCGCGAGCGGTGCCTGCGCCTTGATCACCAGCACGCCGTTGCGCAGCGCATCAGTGCCGTTGATGCGCGCACGCTTGGAGGCGAGCGCGCCGGTGACGTCGCCCATGAAGCGTTCGGGCACGTTGACGTCGAGGTTGACGATCGGTTCCAGCACGATCGGGCTGGCCTTGGCGACCGCATCGAGGAAGGCCTTCCTGCCGGCCGCGACGAACGCGACTTCCTTGGAGTCGACGGGATGGTACTTGCCGTCGTACACCACCACGCGCACGTCCTGCATCGGATAGCCCGCGACCGCGCCGCGCTCGAGCACCTGGCGCACGCCCTTTTCGATGGCCGGGATGTACTGGTTGGGAATCACGCCGCCCTTGCTCTCGTCGGCGAACTCGAAGCCGCCACCGCGCGCCAGCGGCTGGACACGCAGGTACACCTCGCCGAACTGGCCGGCGCCGCCGGTCTGTTTCTTGTGGCGATGGTGGCCTTCGGCCGCGGCACCGATGGTTTCGCGATAGGCGATGCGCGGTGGATGCGTGGTGACCTCGACGCCGTAGCGGGCATGCATCCGCGCCAGCGTGAGTTTGAGGTGCAGATCCGACAGGCCGCGCACCACCGTTTCGTTCAATTCCTTGTTGTGTTCGACCTCGAGGCAGGGGTCTTCCTCGGCGAGCTTCGCCAGCGCGGTTGCGAGCTTCTGGTCCTGGCCCTTGTGCTTCGGTTCCACCGCGAGGCCGAACATGGACAGCGGGTAGCTGAGTGGCTTCAGGTGGATGCCGTCGTCGTCGTGCGCGTCGTGCAGCACGGCGTCGAAGTGGATGTCCTCGACCTTGGCCACGGCCGCGATGTCGCCCGGGATCGCCTGCTCGACCTCGATGTGCTCCTTGCCCTGCAACCTGAGCAGGTGCCCGACCTTGAACGGCTTCCTGCCCTCGTCGATGAAAAGTTGGGAGTCCTTCCTGACCGTGCCCTGCCACACGCGGAACACCGCGAGCTTGCCGACGAACGGATCGTTGATGATCTTGAACACGTCGGCGATCACGCGTGCGTCGGGGTCGGGGTTGGCGACAACGGGTTTTGCGCCGGCGCCGGTGCCTTGCACGAACGGCGGCGGATTGGCCTCGCCGGGATGCGGCAGCAGTTTGGCTGCGATGTCGAGCCACTCCGCGACGCCGACGCCGCTGCGTGCGGAGGTGAAGCAGATCGGCACCACGTGTCCCTCGCGCAGGCATTGTTCGAAGGCGTCGTGCAGATCCCCGGCCGCGAGGCGTGACTCGCCGTTTTCGAGGTAACGGTCCATCAGGCGTTCATTGATTTCGACCACCTGGTCGATGATCTGCTGGTGCGCGTCGGCAACCGGGCCGAGATCGCTGTCGCCTTCGCGCGCAAAAAAACAGTCGACGACCTTCGCGCCGCGTTCCGCGGGCAGGTTCACCGGCAGGCATTCGGGGCCGAATTCGTCGCGCAGTGCCGCGACGACCGCGGCGAGGTCCGCATCCTCCGCGTCGATGTGGTTGACGATGAGCATGCGCGCGAGGCCACGCTGTTTGGCGTAGTGCATCAGCCGGCGGGTGCCGTGCTCGACGCCGTTGGCGGCGTTGACCACCACCGCGCAGGTTTCGACCGCGGCCAGGGCCGCCAGTGTTTCGCCGCGGAAATCCGCATAACCCGCGGTATCGATCAGGTTGATGTGGCACGCCGCCGCATCGAGTGAGGCGATGGCCGAGTGGATGGAGTGCTGGCGTTCCTTTTCCTGGTCCTCGTAATCGGAGACGGTGTCGCCGCGTTCGATGGTGCCCGCGACCTGGACCGCGCCGCCGGCCTTGAGCAGCGCTTCGGCGAGGCTGGTCTTGCCGGCGCCGGCGTGGCCCGCCAGCGCCACGTTGCGGATGTCGTGGGTGGAGTAGGCGCCCATGCTGACCTCACTTGTCCGATGCCGACGGGTACGTGACCTTGCGCCCAAACCTGCGGGCGGGTCAAGGAGGGGAGGCTTCGGACACCGTCCGCCACGTGGATGGCCTTGATGTAGGGCGGACATCGTCCGCCATGTGGATGGCCCGACGGCGGCCAGTGCCCGCCCTACACAATCCAGCTTTCCGGGCCGCGTCGACAAACGCGGAGACGGAACCCCCGGGGCGGCCAATGGTCAGAACCCCTGCGCGTCGCCCCGACAGCGAGCGGTCACCGCGCATCT
>JBOHYX010000103.1:0-7830 GCA_050738115.1 Rhodanobacteraceae bacterium | reverse complement strand
CGCGGCGGTTCATGGAAGTCGAGACGCCGATGATGCACGTGATTCCGGGCGGTGCGACCGCGCGGCCGTTCGTGACGCACCACAATGCGCTCGACATCGACCTGTACCTGCGCGTCGCGCCGGAGCTGTATCTGAAGCGCCTGGTGGTCGGCGGTTTCGAGCGCGTGTACGAGATCAACCGGAATTTTCGCAACGAAGGTGTTTCCACGCGCCACAATCCCGAGTTCACGATGCTCGAGTTGTATCAGGCCTACGCGACCTACAGCGAGATCATGGACCTGACCGAGGCCATGGTCCGCGAAACCGCGAACGCGGTGATCGGCACCACGGACCTCAAATGGGAGGGCCACGACATCGACGTCGGCAAGCCGTTCCGGCGCTGGTCGCTGGCCGACGCGGTGCGCGAGCACAACCCCGAAATTGCCGAGTCCGAGTTGCGCGACGTGGCGGCGCTGCGCGCGCACTGCGCGCGCCTTTCGATTCCGTTCAAGCCGGAATACGGCTGGGGCAAGCTGCTGCTCGAAATCTTCGAGAAGACCGTCGAGGAATCCTTGGTCCAACCGACGTTCATCACCCGGTATCCGACCGAGGTCTCACCGTTGGCCCGCGCCAACGACACCGATCGCGAGGTCACCGATCGTTTCGAATTGTTCGTGGGCGGCAAGGAACTCGCCAATGGCTTTTCCGAGCTGAACGACCCGGAAGACCAGGCCGCGCGCTTTCGCGCCCAGGTCGAGGCGCTCGCGCACGGCGATGACGAGGCGATGCATTTCGACGCCGACTACATCCGTGCGCTGGAAGTCGGACTGCCCCCGACCGGCGGCCTCGGCGTCGGCATCGACCGGCTGGTGATGCTGCTGACCGATTCGGCGTCGATCCGCGACGTGTTGCTGTTTCCCTACATGCGGCCGGAAGCAATGTAGGAGCCGCCCTTGGCGGCGACCGGGCATGCAATGGAGCATCGCGCGCAGGCGCGCTCCTAAAATTCGATCGTCGCATGGAGGAGTATCTGACGCTCATGTGGTATGCGATAACTGGTCTTGATGTGGAAGGTTCCCTCGACAAGCGCAAGGCCGCGCGTCCGCGGCATGTCGCGCGCCTGCAGCAGTTGCTCGACGAGGGCCGCTTGTTGCTTGCGGGGCCGTTCCCCGCGATCGACGCCGAGGATCCGGGTCCCGCCGGGTTCAGCGGCAGCCTGATCATCGCCGAATTCGAGGACCTCGAGGCCGCGAAGGCGTGGGCGCACGCGGACCCCTACAAGGCGGCGGGCGTGTACCGCGAAGTCACGGTGCGGCCGTTCCGCCAGACGCTGCCGTGAGCGCGGCTTCGATCGAGGCGATACGCGCGAAGCTCGAGCACGCGTTCGCGCCGACGGCGCTGGAAGTGCTGGATGAGGGTTACCTGCACATCGGCCATCCGGGCGAGGGCACGGGGCATTTCCGCGTGCGTATTGCGAGCGCGGCATTCGCCGGCAAATCGCGCGTGCAGCAACACCGGATGGTCTACGACGCGCTCGGCGACCTGATCGGACGCGGCATCCATGCCTTGGCGATCGAGGTACGGTCGGCGGACGGTCAGTAGGGCAAGAGCATTTGTCCGCGAAGGACGCCAAGCACGCAAAGAGGGAGTGCTTCCATCCTGGCGTTCCCCAGGAATCTCCAGTGACACTGGATCGAGCCCTCTCCCCCAGACAGCTTCATCGTTTGGGAGGGAGAGGGTTCGTTTCGACTTTCTTCGCGCCCTTTGCGTCCTTCGCGGACAGAACGCCTTTGCTTCATGGCGGTCCTGTGCCATGCGACGCAAAGGCGTGAAGTTGCTGCGTCAAGCCGCTGATTCACGGATCAATGGACAAGTTTCCGTTGCGCCCCGACGCGGTCCCCGGCACAGTGGCCGATTCATCCGGCGCTGCGGGCGTCGGCCCTACCGTCGTTTTTCCACCCCAACCCTGACCCATGCGCCTGTCCACGATCAAGCTGGCCGGATTCAAGTCGTTCGTCGATCCGACCGTCCTGCACCTGCCCACCAATCTCACCGGCGTCTGCGGTCCCAACGGCTGCGGCAAGTCCAACATCATCGATGCGGTTCGCTGGGTGATGGGTGAGAGCGCGGCGAGCCGCCTGCGCGGCGAGGCGATCACCGACGTGATCTTCTCCGGGTCGTCCGGGCGCAAGCCGGTCGGTCAGGCGACCGTCGAGCTGGTCTTCGACAACTCGGATGGCGCCCTTGCCGGCGAATACGCCGCCTACAACGAAGTCTCGGTCAAGCGCAGCGTCGGCCGCGACGGGCAATCCGATTATTACCTCAACGGTGGGCGCTGCCGGCGCCGCGACATCACCGACCTGTTCCTCGGTACGGGCCTCGGCGCGCGCAGCTATTCGATCGTCGAGCAGGGCGTCATTTCCGAGATCGTCGAATCGCGACCCGAGCAGTTGCGCGTGCACCTCGAGGAGGCCGCCGGCGTGTCGCGCTACAAGGAGCGCCGCAAGGAAACCGAAAGCCGGATCAAGGCCACCCGGGAAAATCTCGATCGCGTGAAGGACGTGCGCGAGGAAGTCGAAAAGCAGCTCGAACACCTGAACCGGCAGGCGCGCGCGGCCGAGCGCTGGAACAAGCTGAAGGAAGAGCGCAGTTTGCGTGAAGGGGAGTTGCGCGCGCTGAACTACCGTTCGGTCAGTGCGCAACTGGAAGCGCAGCGGCAGGCCCTGCGCGAAGCCGAAACGCGGCTGGAAGGCAGGCTGTCGGCGCAGCGGCACCTCGAGGCCAAAATCGAACAGGGTCGCGCCGCACAGGAACTCCACGCGGAGGCCATGAACGCGGTGCAGGCCGAGGTGTATCAGGTGGGCGCCGAACTCGCGCGCATCGAACAGCAGGTCCGCCATCACCGCGAAATGCTGGAGCGGCTGCAGCAGGACCGCGCGGAAGCCGAGCGCGCGTGGACCGCCATGGCCGGGGAAATCGACGGCGACACCGCCAGGCGCGACGAACTCAACGCCCAGGTTGGCGAAGCCGAACCCGAAGCCGTGCGGCTGCGCGAGGCCGATACGCGAGCCGCCCACGTGCTTTCCGAAGCTGAAGCCGCGCACGCGACCTGGCAGCAACGCTGGGAAGCGCACAGCGGGCAGGCCGCGTCCACCTCGCGCGAAGCCGAGGTCGAACGCACCCACATCGACCACCTCGACCGCCAGACCCTGGAACTGTCGCGCCGCCGCGAGACGCTGCGCAGCGAGCGCCAGGGCTACGACCTGGAGGCGCTGTCCGCAGCCGTGTCCGAGCTTGCCGATCGGCACGCGGCGGAGAAGGTCGAGGTCGACGCGCATGCGCGGAATCTCGAAACCCACAAGGTCGATGCCGAGCGCCTGCTGGGCGAGGAACGCCAGGCGCAAGCGGGATTGGCCGAAGCCAATGCACAGCGGCAAACGCTGCGCGGCAGCATCGCTTCGCTGACGGCCCTGCAGCGCGCGGCCCTCGGACGCGATCACGATGTCGCGCAGGAATGGCTGGCCAGGGCCGGCTTTGCCGGCGGCGAGCGGCTGGGCGCGCGCCTCGAAGTCAACGAAGGGTGGGAACGCGCGGTCGAGACCGTGCTGGCCGGGATGCTGGAAGGCGTGCTGGTGGATGATCCGCTTGCGCATGCGGACGAACTTGCCAGCCTCGCCGGCGCCGACCTCACGCTGGTCGGCAACGGGGCGTCGCAGGCCACGGACACCGCGGGAACGCTCGCCGCCGAGGTGCGCGGTCCGGCGGCGGCCTGCGCGCTGCTGGCACGGGTACGGACCGCGGAATCGGTCGACGACGCCCGTGCCGTGGCGGCGACGCTGTCGCCCGGGCGCACCGTGATTGCGCGGGACGGGATCTGGCTCGGGCCCGGTTTTGCACGCGTCCGCCGCGCCGAGGGGGGACAGGTCGGCGTGCTCGCGCGCGAACGCGAATTGCAGCAGGCGACCACGGACCTGACCGAAACCGAAAAACGCATCGTGGCGCGCGAGGAACGCCAGGCCGAACTGCGCGACCAGCGACGCGTGGCGGAGCAGGCGCGCGACGACGCACAGCGCGATCTGTACGCGGCGCATCGACGGTTGTCCGAACTCGCGGGCGAATTGCAGGGGCGGCAGGGCCGCATCGAGGGCGCGCGCGCGCGACTTGCCGCGATCGATGCCGAACTCGGTGAAATCGATACGGCATTGGGCGAAAGCGAACGCCTGTTGCGGGCCGCGCGTGCACGCCTGGAAGCCGCGGTCAGCGGCATGGGCGAGCACGAGCGTGCCCGCGTGGCGCTGGAATCGGAGCGCCGGCAATTGCTGGAGCGGCGCGAAGCCGCGCGTGCGGATGCGCAGGCCGCGTCCGACGCCGCGCATCGCCACGCGATCGCGCTCGAATCGAAGCGCGTCACGCTGGGCGCGCTTGAACAGTCGCTGGCGCGGATGCACGCGCAGCGCGAACAGCTCGAAAGGCATCGCGCCGACCTGGAAGGGCGGCTTGCGGCGGGTGGCGATCCCATCGCGGCGCTGGAAAAGGAACGCCAGGTGTGCCTCGATCAACGGCTCGCAGTGGATCGCAGGATGATCGAGGCGCGGCGCGCGCTCGAGGAAGTGACGACCGCGCTGCAGGACCGCGAACAGGCGCGCCAGGCCGCGGAGCAGGCGATGGCGGGCGAGCGGGATGCGCTGGAAAAATTGCGGCTCGACGAGCAGGGCCAGCGCCTGCGCGCGGAACAACTGGCCGATGCCATCCGCGAGGCAGGGCTGGAACTCGAGCCACTGCTTGCCGGCCTGTCCGACGAGGTGCAGCCCGAGGCGTGGCAGGCGAAGATCGCCGATCTGGATGCGCGCATCGCGCGCCTGGAGCCCGTCAACCTTGCGGCGATCTCCGAGCACGCCGAGGCGGCGCAGCGCAAGGAATACCTCGACGCGCAGACGACCGACCTCACCACCGCGCTGGAGACGCTGGAAAACGCGATCCGCAGGATCGACCGCGAGACGCGCGAGCGCTTCAAGGACACCTTCGATCGCGTCAACGCCGGCTTCCAGAGCCTGTTCCCGAAGCTGTTCGGCGGTGGCCACGCGTATCTCGAACTGACCGGCCAGGATCTGCTCGACGCCGGCGTCACCATGATGGCGCGCCCGCCCGGCAAGCGGAACACGCACATTTCGCTGCTGTCCGGGGGCGAGAAGGCGATGACCGCGATGGCGCTGGTGATGGCGATCTTCAACCTCAATCCCGCGCCGTTCTGCCTGCTGGACGAGGTGGACGCGCCGATGGACGAGGGCAACATCGGCCGCTTCGGTCAAATGGTTCGCGACATGTCGGAAAAGGTGCAGTTCGTCGTCGTCACCCACAACAAGGCCACGATGGAAATGACCCAGCAGCTTTGTGGGGTCACGATGCGCGAGCCCGGCGTGTCGCGGCTGGTGCAGGTGGATCTGGCCGAGGCGACGAAACTGGCCGGCGTCGCGGCGTGAGGCACAATGTTCGCCTGCAGAGGAGCTGAAGTCCAAATCAGCAGTCCGCAAATGAACGCGAAGAACGCAAATGGCAGAGCGCACACAGCACGCTCTCATTCGCGTTTATTTGCGTTCATTCGCGGACAATGGCCTTTGACACGCGTCGATGCCGGTTTTGCTAGAGTTCACCCGTGAACGCCGAAGCCATTTCGCCCACCGCGCTGCGCATCATCATCGCCGCAATCGGCGTGGTGATCCTGGTTGCGATCTACTACTTCGGCCGGCCGCGCCGGTCGGAGCCGGGGCGGCGTGTGGTTCAGCGCAAGTCGACCGAGGCGCGGGTCGACCCCGTCATGGGCGATCCCGATGTTGCACTCGAAACGCCCGCCGACGCGGAATCGCCGGAACAGGGGGAGCTCGACGTCGCGCTCAAGCGTGAGCTCGACCGGCTGGGCGCCACCATGAGCGCGGATCGAAATGGCGACGATTCAGAGCCGCCGCACCCGGAGCCCGGGCCGGCTCCAGAAGCGGAGTCCACGGCCGGGCAGCGCCCGCAGGAGTTGCCCGTCGACCGCATCGTCACGTTGTTCGTCGCCGCGCCGGACGGAGAAAGTTTCGGCGGTGGCGACATCGTGGTGGCAGCCGAAAAAGCCGGGCTGCGCTTCGGCGCCATGCACATCTTCCACCGACTGGTCGACGGCCGGCCCGAGGCGGGCCCGATCTTCAGCATGGCCAACATGATCAAGCCCGGCTATTTCGACATGGCCCGCATCGGTGAGTTGGCGACGCCCGGCGTGACGTTCTTCGCGACGCTGCCCGGGCCGGTACCGGCGCTGGACGCGTGGGATGCCATGCTGCCCGCCGCGGAACGGATCGCCGACCTGCTCGGAGGCGTGCTGCTGGATGAAGACCGCAACGGGCTCGGTCGCCAGCGGATCGCGGGGTTGCGCGAGGAATTGCGTCTCTGGGACCGGCAACACGAAGGCGATCTGATCCAGATTCCGCCGCGGCGATGATCGCGGCGATGCAGGGCGCCTGAAATGGCCTATCCCAGTCCCGCGTTCCGGGAAGAGCGCGCCGACGTGCTGCACGCGGCGATTCGTGGCTTGCACTTCGGGTTGCTGGTGACGCAGCCTGACGGTGGCTTCGCGACGTCGTACCTGCCGTGGTACCTCGATGCCGAACGCGGACCGCGCGGAACGCTGGTCGGGCACGTTGCACGGTACAACCCGCAGTGGCAGGTGCCTGCCGGTGGCATCGATGCGCTGGTGGTCTTCCAGGGGCCGCACGCCTACCTGTCTCCGGCGTGGTATCCGGGCAAGCGCGAGGATCCGCGTCAGGTGCCGACCTGGGATTACCTTGCGATCGAGGCGCGCGGCAAGCTCGTCGCGTTCGGTGACGACGAGCGCCTGTACAGGCTGCTGACCTGGCTCACCGACCATAACGAGGCCGGGCGCGAGCATCGCTGGCACGTGGCCGATGCGCCCGACGACTACGTGCGTGCGGAGATGCGGCACATCGTCGGCATCGAAGTCCGGATCGAGTCGTTGATCGGCCGCTACAAGTTGAGCCAGAACCGCAATGCCGCGGACCGGGAAGGTGCGCGCGCGGCACTTGCGGCGGCGCCCACGGAACGCGAGCGCAAGCTGGCCGAGGCGATTGCCGCCGCCGCACCGCACCCACCCAGCGCCTGATTGCGCGCAGCCGGCTCGGGGGGTGGCCCGCAGAGGGCGGCTGCAGCGATGGCTCCGTCGGGTTCCACAGCGGTTGCGCAATGCCCATGCCTTTTGTGGGAGCGGGCGGCGCCCGCGACGGGTCTCGCCGCAAGCTGTCCCTGTCGCGGTCTGTCACATTCGTCGCGGCGACCCGCCGCTCCCACAGTGGTTGCTGGCTCCATAGTTGGAGTTGCTGGCGGCAATGCATAAGGAATGCCAAACGCGCGTTGTCGCGATTTGCCGTTCACGGGCGCGTTCGGTTCGTCAGCGCACGCTTCGTCGTTGTCGCACGCGTCAACCTGCGCAGTCGAGGGCACGCCGGTGCTTGCACGCGCGACGAACCGGTCTGTTCCGGGACGTTCCCGGCGGGTCCGCCTGATCCCGGGGAGGATTGTCGAAACTGCTTAGGGAGACAAACGTGAAAAAGCATGTGCTGACAAGCTTGTCGGTAGCGGTAGCCATTGCGGTGCTGCCCGTGGCGACGTGGGCGGCTGCAGTCAATCCGGCCCTCGCGGGCCTCAGTCCAACCGAGGCGTTGCGCGTCACCCAGGTCGTGAACGCCCGCGATGTGACCGCGCTCAGTGACACCCACCTGGCGCTGCTGGACAACCTGATACCGACCGCGATCGTGCCCGATTCGTTCCGGATGAACCATATGCACCTCGTCCTTGCGC
>JBOHYX010000102.1:0-7833 GCA_050738115.1 Rhodanobacteraceae bacterium | reverse complement strand
GACCACGTCATTGGCGCCGATCACCAGCGCCACGTCGGTGTTGGGGAACTCGGGATTGATATCGTCCATGTCCGCGATCAGGTCGTAGGGCACGCCAGCCTCGGCCAGCAGCACGTTCATGTGGCCGGGCATGCGGCCCGCGACCGGGTGGATCGCGAACTTCACCTTGACACCGCGTTCGATCAACAATTTCGCGAATTCCCAGACCTTGTGCTGCGCCTGCGCTACCGCCATGCCGTAACCCGGCACGATAGCAACGCGCTCGGCGTAGGCCATCATCACCGCCGCATCGCTGGCATCGATCGGTTTGAGCGCGCCGGCGATTTCCTGCGCCTCGCCACCGCCGCCTCCGCCTCCGCCGAAATTGCTGAACAGCACGTTCGCGAGCGAGCGGTTCATGGCTTTCGCCATCAATTGCGTCAGCAGCGTGCCGGCCGCACCCACCACCATGCCGGCGATGATCATGGCCTCGTTCTGCAGCACGAAGCCCTCGAACGCCACCGCGAGACCTGTGAAGGCGTTGTACATCGAGATGACCACCGGCATGTCGGCCCCGCCGATCGGCAAGGTCATCGCCACGCCGAACACCAGGGCCAGGACGAAGAACGCGATCAGCAGGCCCCACGCGAAGGCATGGCCCTCGATGCCCGCAACCAGCGCGACGACGCCGCACACCACCGCAGCCACGAAGATCGCGAGGTTCACCCAGCGCTGCAGCGGGAACACGAAACGACGGTCCATCCAGCCCTGCAACTTGGCGAACGCGATCAACGAACCGGTGAACGAGATCGCGCCGATCAGCACGCCCAGGAACGCCAGCGTCAATTCCACCGCGCCGAGCTGCCCGGCCATCGACAGCTTCAAGGCCGCATCGAACTTGATCAGTTCCACCGCGCCGATCGCCGCCGCGGCACCGCCGCCCATGCCGTTGAACAACGCGACCATCTGCGGCATCGCGGTCATCGGCACGCGCCGCCCGACCCACCACGAGAGCCCGACGCCAACCACGATGGACCCGACCATCCAGCCCAGGTTGTGCATGCCCGGCAGGAAGAACGTCGCCAGGATCGCGGCCGCCATGCCGGCGCCGGCCCAGATGATCCCGCTGCGCGCGGTGCGCGGCGAACTCATGCGCTTGAGACCCCAAATGAACAGAACCGCGGCGATGAAATAGATCGCGTCGACAATGGTCGACATGTATGACGGCAAGGTCATTGCTGCTCCCCCAGGCGTTGTAGGAGCGCGCCATGCGCGCGACGGATGCACAAGCCACGTGCAGATTCATCCCTGCATGCAAACGGCCCCGGAATCACTGCGCTTTTTCTTTCGACTGCGTCGGCCGGGACGTCTTGAACATCTCCAGCATCCGCTCGGTGACCACGTAGCCACCGGCGACGTTGCCTGCAGCCAGCAGCACCGCGACTACGCCAAGCGCGATTTCAATCGTGGTATGTGCGTGCCCCAGCGCCACCATCGCGCCCACCAGCACGATGCCATGCACGAAGTTGGAGCCCGACATCAGCGGCGTATGCAGGATGACCGGCACCCGACTGATGATTTCGTAGCCGGTGAATGCCGCCAGCATGAAGATGTAGAGTGCAACGAACCCGGTCATCACCGAACCCCTCATCTGCAGGACCGGACCATCATAACGGCAAGCGTCCGGTTGATGCGGCCGGGGCTTGGCAACCGCTGCGGGGGTAATGCGGCCCGCTTGGCATGGCGTTGACACGCCCTGGTCAACCGGAACCGAAGGCCGCGCGTTATCCGAGGTGTTCCAGACATGCACGGAGTATTGGATGGCGACGCGAAAGCGGGTGACGGAATGCAGGCGCTGACCTGCCCCGCCACCGCGCTGGTCGAAGACGCCGCCGGGCAGGCGCGACCGGTGGCGCCGACGCTGGAAGCTTTTCTGGCGTCGGTGGAACGGCGTGCGTGGCGAATCGCCGAGATCGCCCTGCGCGACCCCGACGAGGCGCTGGACGCGGTGCAGGATGCGATGCTGCGCCTGGTGCGCCATTACAGCGACAAGCCTGCCGCGGAATGGCCACCGCTGTTCTTCGGCATCCTGCGTCGACGCATTACCGACCTGCAGCGCCGTCGCACGGTGCGCAATCGGGTGCTGGTCTGGATGGGCCATGCACGCAGCGACGAAGACGGCGAGGAATTGCCGGCATGGGAAGCGCCCGACCAGGGACCGGACCCGTCGCGTGCGCTGGCATCACGGCAAGCGTTTACTGCGATGTCCAAGGCCATTCGCGCACTGCCACGCCGCCAGCAACAGGCGTTCCTGCTGCGCGTGCTGGAAGGATTGGACGTCGCCGACACCGCGAAAGCCATGGGCTGCTCGGACGGCAGCGTCAAGACACACCTGTCGCGCGCGATACACGCGCTGCGAACGCAACTCGAGGACTGGCGATGAACACTCTGCCGAAAACTCCAGGCGGCGAATTGCCAACTGATGCCGAGGTCATGGCTCGCGCACGGGCGATCCTGCACGATGCTTGCCTGGCGACCGATTCCGCCCGCGCCGCGCGCCTCGGCCTCGCCCGTCGCAAGGCGTTGGACGCCAGCGCGGCACATTCCACGACGCGCGTTTGGGCACCGCTGGCCGGCGGCGTGGCCGCTTGCTGTGCGCTGGCCATCGGCTTGGTTTGGATGCACCCATTCGCGCAATCCAATACCGCGCACCCGGTCGCCAACACGGTGCCGATCGCGGCCAACGACACGGGCATCGCCACGCTCGACCTCGGCAGCGGCGAGGTGGAAGTCGTGCAAAATCTCGATTTCTACAGCTGGCTCGCCGCGCAACAAGGCGCGCCGCGACCCAGCGCCAGGAGCGAGCGTTGAGCATCCGTTTCGTATTGGCATTGATCGCGGGAGGATGCCTGCTCCTGCAACCGTGGCGCGCGGACGCGCAAACCGCACCGATCCCGATGCACGCCGCCGCGGCATCAGCTCCGTCGCCCAAAATGGAAGACGCACATAACCCACTGGCATGGTCGCGACTTGGCGCTGCCCAGCAACGCATGCTCGCGCCCGTGCACAACCAATGGAACCAACTGAATCCCGCGCGCCAATACCGACTCGCCCAACACGCGAGCCACTGGGCCACTCTGCCTCCAGCACACCGCAAGATCATCCGTGAACGCCTGGCCCGCTGGGCGCAGATGACCCCGCAGCAACGCCAGCAGTTGCGCGAGAACGCGCGCGCATTTCACAAGATGACACCTGAACAGCGCAAGGAGGTTCGCACCGCCTACGCACGCTTCCAGTCCCTGTCCCCGGCACAACGTCGTGCGCTGCGGGAACGCTGGCAAAACATGTCACCCGCTCAGCGCAAGCGCTGGGCCAAACATCCCGACAAACCAATCCCGATGCACCCGCCGGCGCACAGCGGGCATTGAGCGGCGCGAGCACGTTCGTTCCTTTAGCTTTGCAGGAGCGCTTGTGAGCGCGATGGTCAGCGTGGTAGGCCGGTTCAAGGAGCGCAGCGACGACTGCGCCGCAGGAGCGGCGCGAACGGCGTAGCCGGGCCCGAAGGGCCGGAGGGCAGGATGCCCGGAGTCTACCGGCGGCATGGCGAGCCTGTGGCGTCGGGCAATGCCGGCTCCGGCCTTCGGCCTTGAACCGGCCTACGCAAGATCACCGTGGTCGCGAGTGGTTGCCGTGGTCGCGTGCACGCGCGCTCCTAGCGCCTCTCGTGGGAGCGGGTCATACCCGCGACGGCTCCCGACAGTGAAACTTCCATCGCGGCCATGGGCCGCTCCTACATCTTGCCGAACATGACTTCGCCGTCGCGGGCGACGCAGGATTTCGTGACCAATTCATCTTCGAAATCCGGTTTCCATTCACCGTCGACGACCACCAGTTCACTGAAGTGCATCAGGTTGCGGGCGTACATTTCGGAAGCGTGCAACGGTGCACCGGACGGCAGGTTCAACGGGCCAATGATGGTGACGCCGTCGCGCTCGATGCGTTCGCCGGGCTTGGTCGCTTCGCAGTTGCCACCACCTTCGGCGGCAAGGTCGACGATCACCGCGCCGGCTTTCATGCCGTCGACCATCGATATTGGAATGATCTTCGGCGACGGTCGCCCCGGCACCGCGGCGGTGGTGACGATCACGTCCACGGTCTTGACGTGCTCGGCGAGCTTGGCCTGCTGCGCAGCCCGTTCCTCGCTCGACAGTTCGCGCGCGTAGCCTCCCTCGCCTGCCGCGTTGACGCCGAGGTCGAGGAATTTTGCGCCCAGCGACTCGATCTGCTCGCGGGTCTCCGGACGCACGTCGAAGCCTTCCACCATCGCGCCCAAACGGCGCGCGGTCGCGATCGCCTGCAGCCCGGCCACGCCCGCGCCGATCACCAGCACCTTGGACGGCCGTAGCGTACCGGCTGCCGTCGTGAGCATCGGGAAAAACTTCGGCGCAGCCTCAGCCGCGATCAGCATCGCGCGGTAACCCGCGACCGCGGCCTGCGACGACAGTACATCCATCGCCTGCGCACGGGTGGTGCGCGGGAGCAGTTCCAGCGAAAACGCGCTGAGCTTGCGCCGCGCGTAGCTCGCCAGTCGCTCGGCGGCATCGTGCGGGCGCAATTGTCCGATCAGCGCGGCACCTTCCTTCATCGCCGCGATGCGATCGTCCGCAGGCGACTGCACGCACAGCAACACGTCGGCCTGCGCCGCCACCGCATACGCGTCGGCGAATTCCACATCGGCATACATCGCATCCGGAAAGCCTGCGCTTATCCCGGCGTCGTGTTCCAGCAGCACCCGCAATCCGCGTGCGGTGTATTTCTTCGCGGTCTCCGGCGTCAGTGCGACGCGGCGTTCTCCATCGACGGTCTCGCGCAAGGCGGCAATCGTGATCGGCATGGCGTCCTCCTGCGGCAATCCCCGCATCGTAGCCCATGCCCGGCTCGAGCGGTACGGTGCGGCTGGTAGACTGGTGTGATGCATGACGACAATGCCATGAAATTCCTTCAAGATCGCCGCTCGATGCCGGCCGCACAACTGCAGCCACCCGGCCCGACGCCAGAGCAACTTCGCGAAATCGTCACCACCGCGATCCGCGTACCCGACCACGGCAAACTGACCCCATGGCGGCTGATCGCCTTCACCGGTGATGCCGGCGCACGCTACGGCGAAGCACTGGCGGAACTGCATGCGCGCGTCGATCCGGGCGTGCCGGACAGGAAGCTGGCCAAGGATCGCGACCGTTTCGCGCATTCGCCGGCAGTGTTGGCGGTGATCGCCCGAATCGACGAGCAACATCCGAAGATTCCCGCGCAGGAACAGTTGCTGTCGGCGGGCTGCCTCGCTTTCAATTTGTTGCTCGCGACGCAGGCTGCGGGTTTTGCGGCGCAGTGGTTGACCGGCTGGTCGTGCTATGACCGTGACGCGGCGAAGTTGCTCGGGCTTGCCGAGGACGAACGCGCGATCGCTTACATCCACATCGGCAGCCGCGGTGATGAACCGCCCGAGCGCAACCGGCCGGACGTCGATTCGGTATCGGGCACATGGCAGGGCTGAACGCGCCCGCCTCGACACCCGCATCGACGGCGGTGTCGGCGCCAACGTCGACGCTGTACCTGATCGACGCCAGCATGTACGTGTTCCGAGCCTGGCATTCGATGCCTGATGTGTTCTTCGACACCGACGGCGCGCCGGTCAACGCGGTACACGGTTTCGCGCGCTTCCTGCTCGATTTCACCGAACGCACCCGCGCCACCCATGCAGTCGCGGCCTTCGACATCGCGCTCACCAGCTCCTTCCGCAACGCGATCTACCCTGCCTACAAGGCCAACCGCGATCCCGCGCCGCCCGAACTGAAGCGGCAATTCGAATACTGTCGCGAACTCGCCGCCGCGTTCGGCCTCGCCGTGCTGGCCGATGCCGCGTATGAAGCCGACGACCTGATTGGCAGCGTGCAGGCAGCGATGCGCGTGCATGCGCTGCGTGCGGTGATCGTTTCCGCCGACAAGGATTTCGGCCAACTGCTCGGCGACGGTGCCGAACAATGGGATTACGCACGCGGCCAACGTTGGGGCGCGGCGGGTGTGCCGGCGCGGCTCGGAGTGGAAGCGCATCAAGTCGTCGATTACCTCGCGCTGACCGGCGACGCCGTCGACAATATTCCCGGCGTGCCCGGTATCGGCGCCAAGAGCGCGGGGGCGCTGCTTGGCCATTTCGGGGACCTTGAAACCCTGCTTGCACGTGTGGATGAAGTGCCGTTCCTGCGTGTGCGCGGTGCCGCATCAATAGCGGCAAAATTGCGCGCGCACCCCGATCTGGCCCGGCTGTCGCGACGGCTCGCACAGATCGCACTGGACGCGCCGGTACCGGGCACGCCCGAAGCATTGCTGCGGCGGGCGCCCGACTTCGCGCTGCTCGACGCATTGTTCGAACGGTTGAAGATCGGCCCGCTCACGCGTAACCGCGCACGCCAGGTGCTGCAATTGGAAGTCACCGTATGAGCCGTGACCCACGTATCCCCGTCGTTGCCGATGCGCCCGTCGAAACCCTGCACGCGGGCGACTGGCTGACACTGAAACGTCGCGGCCATTGGGAGTTCGTCGAACGCAACAATCCGCAGGGTGCGGTAATCATCGTCGCGGTGACGCCCGACGATCGCATTCTGTTCGTCGAGCAATACCGCATGCCGATCCTCGAGTTCACGATCGAGATGCCGGCCGGCTTGATCGGCGATGCCGGCCACAGCGACGACGACAGCATCGCGACCGCCGCACGCCGCGAACTGGAAGAGGAGACCGGTTACACCTGCGCGAAGGTCGTGCCGCTGCACTCGGGGCCGTCATCGGCGGGCATGAGTACCGAAATGATGCACTTCGTGCGCGCACTGGATTTGCGCAAGATCGGCGCTGGCGGCGGCGATGCCACCGAGGACATCGTGGTGCACGAAGTCCCGCGTGACGAGGCCGGCAAATGGCTGCACGCGATGGCGGACAAGGATTATTCGATCGACCCGAAGCTGTTCGCCGGCTTGTGGTTTCTCGAGCACGCGCAGGCGATCGAAAAACCGTAGGCCGGCTCAAGGCCAAAGGCCGGAGCCGGGATTCGCCGGTTCCGTCGCTACGCTCCTTGAACCGGCCTACGAATTATGGTTTCTCGAAACTGATGCAACCGTGTAGGAGCACCAAGCGCGCTCCCACAAAAGCCGGTGTAGGAGCGGCGCCGCGACCGGACGGCGCCACCAAATGCCGGCAGCGCCCACTGACGTCTCGACCGAAGTGGCTGTTGTGAAAAGTCAGGCCACGGATGGCCGTTCTGGTCTTCACGGACCTGGAGTGGCTGGGCGAATCGGACGCACCGGCGATGCAGCGATCAGGGACGATCGCACGGCAAACGCCACCGCCACGCTGCAATACCCGCCGCGGCGACCGCGATCGCGATCAGCACGCACGCCGCCAGCGTGCGCACGTCGAACCAGTAGACCGCAGCCAGCACCGCCAGCGGCACCAGCGCCGCCGTCAGCGACAATATCCTGTCGTTGCGTCGGGTGCGCGGCAGCAACAGGGCCACGCCCGCCCACGCCAGCAATATCGACAGCACGCGGCGCGCCCATTTGAAATGCGGCGGCTGTGGTGCATCGGTCAGCACATCTGTCAACGATTGCCGGCCCACCAATACCTGCGCGATCGGGTCGCCGGCCGGGTCGCGCGTCGGTACCAGCGTGCCGCCATGATCGCGCGCGAATATCGTTAGGTATGCCGGCGCAATCTTCATCCAGCTTATCCTGAGGTCGCCGATTTGCGGACGCGACTTGTTTTCGCTGGTCGTCAGTACACCATCGCGGGCCTGGAATGTCGCCGCCA
>JBOHYX010000101.1:0-7866 GCA_050738115.1 Rhodanobacteraceae bacterium | reverse complement strand
GCCGTGAGCACCATCCAGCCCACCAGATACCGCCTGCGATGGCTGTACTTCAGCGTCAGCGACGCCATCCCGAACGTGAAGCTGGATGCCAGCAGCAGCAGCGTTTCGGCGAACACGCTGGTGATGTCGTACAACTGCTTCGGACCGGGCCCGCCGGCCGTCGCGTGCATCGAGGTCACGTAGCTCGAGAACACCAGCCCGAACAGGATGGCGTCGCTCATCAGGAACACCCAGAAGCCGAACATCGTGGTCTGGGCGACCGCGTGGGTGCGGGGGTGTGCCCTGCCGAGGTTCAAACCGGGGTAGTGGAAGACTTCCTGGCTCATGACGCGGCCCTCAATGCAGTCTGGTCCGCAAGACCCTGGTTGACTGGCCTGGTTTCCATGGCGCGCGTGACCGGGGTGGCTGCGTGCACGAGATCCAGCCAGCGTTCGCATTCCGCCTTGACCTCGGCAGCCGGAATCGCTTTCGTGGTGTGACGCGCGAACCCGCGCACGATCATCGTCGTCCACGCGCCCAGCACGCCGAGGCAGACCAGCCACCAGATGTGCCAAACGAGGCCGAATGCGATGATGAACCCGAACAGGCCGATGAGCGGGCCCATCGCGGCGTTCTTCGGCAGCGTGATGTCCACGTATTCACCGGGCTCGAGATAGGCCGTCCCGAAATCCTTGGCCATGGTGAATGCGTCGCGGCCGGTAACCACCGGAAAGACCGGGAAGTTGTACTCCGGCGGCGGCGCCGGGCACGCCCACTCGAGGCTGCGACCGTCCCAGGGATCGCCGACCGGAACGCGGTTCTCGTTGCGGTGCAGGATCGACACCGCCAACTGGACGAACAGCGTCAGCAGGCCGACCCCGATCAGCAGCGCACCGCCAAACGCCGCAAATTCCAGTGTCCCGTAAACCGGCTGCGTGTAGGCCACGGTGCGCCGCGGAAACCCCATCATGCCCAACGCGTACAGCGGGAAGAACGCGCCCATGAAACCGAAGATCCAGCAGAAGGCCGACACGATCCCCCAGCCCTCGTGCAGGCGAAACCCGAACATTTTCGGAAACCAGAAGTGATAACCCGCCAAGAGGCCGAACAGCACACCCGGCACGATCACGTTGTGGAAATGCGCGATCAGGAACTGGGTGTTGTGCACCTGGAAATCGACGCTCGGGTTGGCCAGGATGATGCCGCTCATGCCACCGAGGACGAACAGCACGATGAACGCGATTCCGTAAATCATGGGCGTGGTGATCCGCACCCGGCCCCGCCACATCGTCAACATCCAGTCGTAGATCTTCACGCCGGTCGGAATGCCGATC
This sequence comes from Rhodanobacteraceae bacterium, assembly GCA_050738115.1. Classification (GTDB taxonomy): domain Bacteria; phylum Pseudomonadota; class Gammaproteobacteria; order Xanthomonadales; family Rhodanobacteraceae; genus 66-474. The sequence goes on along the minus strand of JBOHYX010000101.1, from coordinate 6,553 downwards.
AGCATCGAGGCGATGCCGTAGACCGCGTTGATGCTGGGGCCCTGGCCCATCGTGAAGTAGTGGTGCACCCAGACCGTGAACGACAGGATCGCGATGCACATGATCGCGAACACCATCGACTTGTAACCGAACAGCGCCTTGCCGGAGTACGTGGCAAAGACTTCGGAATAGATGCCGAACGAGGGAATGATGAGGATGTAGACCTCGGGATGCCCGAAGATCCAGAACAGGTTGACGAAGTGCATCATGTCGCCACCCAGTTCATTGGTGAAGTAGTGGAAACCGAGGTAGCGGTCGAGCGCCAGTTGCGCGGTTGCAACGGTCAGCGCCGGCATCGCGAAGAACATCATGATCGCCGTGCACAGCGCCGCCCACGTGAACAGTGGCATCCGGAACAGCGTCATGCCGGGCGCGCGTTCCTTGAAGATCGTGACCGCGAAGTTGATGCCGGTCAGGGTCGAGCCGAGGCCGCCGAGCGTCAACGCCCAGATCCAGTAATCCGGCCCGACGCCCGGCAGGAAATGCGCTTCGGTATACGGCGGATAGCCGAACCAGCCGCCGGTCGAGAACTGCCCGAACACCAGGGACGCCATCACCAGTGTCGCGCCGGCTATGGTCAGCCACAGGCTGATGGAATTCAGCACCGGAAACGACACGTCGCGCGCACCGATCTGCAGCGGCATCACGTAGTTGATGAGGCCGGTGAAGAACGGCATGGCCATGAAGAAGATCATGATTGTGCCGTGGGTCGAGAACAGTTGCGCAAAGTGATCCGGCGACAGGAAGCCGCCGCCCAGCCCCCACGCCTCCTGCGCGCGCATCAGCATCGCCTCGATCAGTGCGCGCGCCAGCATCACCGCTGCGACGATGAGGTACATGATCCCGATCTTCTTGTGGTCGGTGCTGGTGAACCACTCCTCCCACAACCAGCGCCAGCGCCTGAGGTAGGTGATCCCCGCGACCACGATCACGAGGCCGCCGGTGGCGACCAGGGCCGCAAACCCCGCGATGCTGCCGTTGATCAGGTTCTCCTTGGTCGGATTCTGGATCATGTCGTAGAAGGGCAGCGAGTGCATCGTGAAGCGCCCGATGATGTCGTACACGATCGAAGCGGTGCTCATGGCTGTGCCCTCCGGGTTGCCGCGGGCGCTTGCCGCATCGCGGTATTCCGGAATCCGCCCGCCGTTTGCGACGTCGAAATCAATACCGGCGCGGTGCCGGCCTTCACGGCCCGCACCACTGTGGCAAACTGCTCGGGGCTCACGTGGGAGAGATAGAACCTGCCATCGTTCGAGACAACGCCGGGCAACTCGGCGGCCATCTGCTCGCGCGTCGTGCGCTTGGCGATCGCGCTAAATATCTGCGCATCGAGAGGCGTGCCGTTGTACTTGACCTGGTCGACCCACTTCTTGAAGTCGGCCGGGCTCATCCCGACGGCGGTGAACTTCTGGTCGTGGAAGCCATTGCCGTTGTACATGGTGTTTTCGGCGAGATAGCGCCCGGCACGCGTCGCCTCCAGGTTGAGCCGCGTAACCATGCCGCCCATCGCGTAGATCTGGCTGCCCAGCGCCGGGATGAAGAACGACTGCATCACCGTTGCGGAAGTGAGGTGCAGCGTCACCGGACGCCCGACCGGCAGCGCCATGGTGCCGATCGTCGCGATGCCCTGATCGGGATAGATCACCAGCCACTTCCAGTCGTAGCCGATCACCTGCAACTGCAGCGGCGCTTGGGTGGATGCGATCGGCTTGTAGGGATTCAGCCGGTGCGAATCACGCCACACGAAATAGCCGAGCACGATCACGATCGCGACCGGGCCGGCCCAGGTCAGGAACGTGAGCGCCCCGGAATCCCGCCACTTCGGTGCGTAGCGCGCAGCTTTGTTGGCGTAGCGGTAACGCCACACGATCCACGGCAGCCCGATGAAAATCGGCGCCGCCACGAACACCGCCATGATCCCGAGCACGATGTAGAAGTGCACCGCCTCGGCGCGCGCGACCGGGCCCTGCGGGTTCAGGAAACTCATGTGCTCGTTGCCGACGCAGGCGCACAGCAGCATGGCCATGCCGGCGATCGCCACGCAGCGGCACAGCGACACCACCCCTCCGGACCGTGCGCGCGCTGCGCGTCCGGGCCACCGACCGGCGGTGGGGCTCGTCGGTGATCCGGAATGCGTTGCCCGAAAACGCGCAGCCATGACGTGTCGTTGCCTGGAGAAGCCTGGTTCCATCCATTCCAGAGCCGGCGCACACGTGCCCCCAGCCCACCGCGACCCTGCGGATTCCCGCACCATCCCGTAACGCCACAGCGCAACGATCCTGCGCGGCGAAAGGTTACGCGCCCGTGAAGGTGGTGCCCGACGCAGGGGGCGTTTCGCTAACATCAAGAATCCCGTGATCGAGGGATTCGACGAGGTGCCGCGCAACCACCGCCCGCAAGCATGGATTCGCCGTTTCCGGATGCGGCGCGCCGCGCGGAACCTCGCGCGCGCCAAACCGCCTGTCACCCGCCGCGCCACGCCCGAGCCCGTCGCGGTCGCCATCGCCGCGTCGAAACTGGCGCGCGAGCATGCCCGGCTGACACAGGCGTCCGCGTTCGACCTCGCGGACGCACTCACCGAACACGACCGCGCGCTCGCGCATGCCTACGCGGTGGCGCGTACCGCCACGTTCGAAAACCGCCGCGTCGAGCCCGCGGCGGAATGGCTGATCGACAACGTCTACCTGATCCGCAACGCGATCCGCGATGTCCGCGATGCGCTGCCCGCGGCGACCTGGCGACGGCTGCCGCGCGTGGAAACCGACCATGGCTCGGTGGTGCCGCGGATGCTCAGGGTGTTGCGCGCGTGCGTCGCGCAGCTCGACGGCAACGTCGAGCCCAAGGCCGTGGAACGCTACCTCGCCGACTACCAGCAGCACGCCCCCTGCGACCTGATTGAAATATGGACGCTGCCGGTGCTGATGCGGGTGGTCCTGATCGAAGGCCTGGCCGACCAGGCCGCGGCGATCACGCGGCGCATGCAGGCGTATGCCGATGCCGAGCACTGGTCCGACCAGTTGATCGGGGTGGCGGCGCACGCGTCCAACCAGATGCTGGTCAGTGTCGCCGAGATGGCGAGCACGGACGTGTTCGCGTCGCCCGCGTTCGCGGCCGAGTTCTACCGGCTGCTGGAGGGCAAGCATCCCGCGCTGAAGCTGGCGCTCACCTTTGCCGAGCAGCAGCTTGCCGAGCGCGGCACCAGCGTGGCGCGGGTGATCGAGGAGGAGGCTCGCGCGCAGGCCGCGGACCAGGTTTCGATCGCCAACCGCATCAACAGCCTGCGCCGCATCGGCGACTACAACTGGTCCGAACTGCTGCAGCGCGTGGGCGAGGTGGACCGGATCCTCGGCCAGGATCCCGCCGGCGCGTACGCGGACATGGACTTCGCCACGCGCGGCCGCTATCGCCACGTGGTGGAAGTGCTGGCCACGCGCAGCGGCGTCGGCGAGGCCGAGGTGGCCCGGCGCGCGGTCGAGTTCGCGTGCGCCGACTGCGTCCCCGGCAGCGATCCACGCCGGCGGCACGTCGGCTACTTCCTGATCGGCGTCGGTCTCCCGGACTTCGCACGGTCGCTGGGTGCACGCGCGCCGGCCGAGTACCAGATCGCCAGGCGCCTCAAGCGCTGGCCCTCGACCAGTTATCTCGGCAGCGTCTTCGCGATCAGCGCGGCCGTGACCGTGCTGGTCGGCGCCGGCCGCCTGTGGTGGTACCCCGTGCCGCTGCCGACCGCGATCGACATCATCATCATGCTCGCGGTGTTCGTCGCCGCCAGCCAACCGGCGCTGGCGGTCGTGAACTGGCTGCTTGGCATGCTGGTCCCCGCGCAAGTGCTGCCGCGGATGTCGTTCTCCGGCGGCATCCCCGACGACTGCCGGACGCTGGTGGTGGTGCCGTGGCTGCTCGGCAGTGCCGCGAGCCTCACCGAGCAACTCGACGCGCTGGAAATCCGCTACCTCGGCAATCGCGATCCCAACCTGCACTTCGCCCTGCTCACGGATTTTCCGGACGCACCCGAACGGGACATGCCCGGCGACGCGGCGTTGCTGGAAGCTGCGCGGCGCGGCATCGACCGGCTCAACGCCAAGTATCCCCTGCCCGGCACCACGCGCTTCCACCTGTTCCACCGGCCACGCGAATGGAATCCGCGCCAGTCGGTGTGGATGGGCTTCGAACGCAAGCGCGGCAAGCTCGGCGACCTCAACCGCGTGTTGCGCGGCGTGCGCCCGGAACGCTGCTTCAGCGTCATCGTCGGCGACCTCGCGGCGCTGCAGGCCGCGCGCTACGTGATCACGCTCGACGCCGACACCCGGCTGCCGCCCGAGACGGCGCGCAAGCTGATCGAAACCATGGCGCACCCGCTCAACCGGCCGTGGTTCAGCAAGGGATCGCGACGCGTCGTCGCGGGTTACGGCCTGCTGCAGCCGCGGGTTTCGGTGACGTACGAGAGCACGCGGCCGAGCCGCTTCGCGCGCCTGTTCAGCGACGCGCGCGGACTCGATCCCTATACCGGCGCCGTGTCCGACGTGTACCAGGACCTGTTCGGTGAAGCCTCGTTCGTCGGCAAAGGCATCTACGACATCGACGCGTTCAAGCGCTCGGTGGGCACGCGTTTTCCGAACGACCTGATCCTGTCGCACGACCTGCTGGAAGGCTCCTACGCGCGCACCGGGCTCGTGAGCGACATCGAGCTCGTCGAGCACCAGCCGAATCGTTACAGCGTGGACGTGCGCCGCCGCCACCGCTGGACCCGCGGCGACTGGCAGATCGTGCAGTGGTTGCTGCCGATCGTGCCCGGCCCGCGCCGCCGCGGCCTGCGCAACACCCTGAAGGCGCACCACCGCTGGAAGATCCTCGACAACCTCCGCCGCGGCGTGGTGCCACTCGCGATCCTGGCGCTGCTGATCCGCAGCTGGGTGCTGGGCGACGCGCCCGCCTATTGGACGATCGTGCTGGTCGCGTTCCTGCTGGGCCCGTCCCTGCTGATCGCCTGCGCACAGGTGCTGCGAAGCGCCTGGCAGCGGGTGCCGCCGCGCCACTGGCGCAACACCTGGCGCGGGATCCGCGACGTGCTGCTGCGCGAGGTGTTCGCGATCGCGACGCTGCCTTTCGAGGCCATGCTCAACCTCGATGCGATCGCGCAGAGCGCCGTGCGCCTGCTGTTCACGCGCAAGCACCTGCTGGAATGGACGCCGATCGCGGATGCGCAGCGCGGCGCGGCCACGCGGTTCCTCGGCTATCTGAGCCTGATGTGGGTGGCGCCGGTCGCCGCCATCGCGGTCGGCGTCGCGATCGGCCTGCACACGCCGGCCTCCCTGCCGGCCGCGCTGGCGTTCGTGGTGCTCTGGTTCGCCTCGCCCGGCATCGCCTGGGCGATCAGCCGCATCCCGCGGCGCCCGGCGGCGCCGCTCGACGCCACGCGGCGGTTGTTCCTGCACTGCGTCGCGCGGCGCGTCTGGCTCTGGTTCGAGACTTTCGTCAACGCCGGGGAGCACTGGCTGCCCCCCGACAACTGCCAGGTCTTCCCGGTCGAGCAGGTCGCCCACCGAACCTCACCGACCAACATCGGCATGGCACTTCTCGCCAACCTCACCGCCTGCGATTTTGGCTATCTCACCTTCCGCGGACTGCTCGAGCGCACCGGCGCGACCCTCAAAACCCTGCAGGCACTCGAACGCCACCGCGGCCATCTGTACAACTGGTACGACACCCAGAGCCTCGAGCCGCTGTCGCCCCGCTACGTGTCGAGCGTCGACAGCGGCAACCTGATGGGTTGTCTCGTGGTGCTGGCCAACGCGCTCGAGCACACGGACGGCGAACCGCTGGCGAGCCGCGCGCTCGGCAGCGGCCTGCGCGACACCGCGCGCGTGCTGGGTGACGAGTTGCTGCGCGTCGACGCCGCCGATCCGCACGCCAACCTCGCGCTGGCGGCGACGCTCCAGGAACTCGACACGCTGATCACCGATGCGATCGGCAACGCCGACAACCTGCCGGTGCTGCACGGCCTGCTGGCCCGCATCGACACCGAAGCCGATCGCCTCGCCCGAATCAGCGCCGACAACGGTGTCGAGGGGGAATTCACGGCGTGGACGGACGCGCTGGTGCGTCAGGCCGCGGCAGCGTGCGAGGAACTCGACGAACTCGCGCCGTGGCTGGCACTGGGCGACTCCGGGACCGACGATGAAACCGCCCGCGCGCTGCTGCGGGAACTCGAATCGAACCCCACCCAGCTCCGCGCGCGTGCGCTGGCCGGCGAAATCGCAGGGCGCCTCAAGGCCGCCGCCGGCGACGGCTCGCCGGACCTGTGCCGGGCGCTCGATGAAGTCGCCGCCACCCTGAACCGCCGCCGCGACGACGCGCGCGCGCTGGCCGCCATCTGCCGCGAACGCGCGGACATGGACCTCTCGTTCCTGTGGGACGACCAGCGCCAGCAGTTCACCATCGGCTACGACGTCGACCGCGACAAGCGCGACGCCGGTCGCTACGACCTGCTGGCGTCCGAAGCGCGCATCCTCTC
>JBOHYX010000100.1:0-7872 GCA_050738115.1 Rhodanobacteraceae bacterium | reverse complement strand
TTGGCGAAGTTGTCCGGGTTCAGCCCCTTGCAGGCCATGGCCGTGGAGATGATCGGACCCACCCCGCGTACGTGCTGCAGATGGCGGGCGGTCGGAGCGGTGCGGCCGAGCTTCGCCAACTCGGCATTGAGGACGGCCAGACGGTCACGATGACCTCCCCACTCGCCCCTCAGCTCCGCGGTCAACGCGCGCAGGCGATCCGGGATGGGCAAGGCGGCATCTTCCAGGGTCCGTGTCCACTGTGCGTACCCGTGCCGCATCGCCCTTGGCAATGACCACACCCTGTTCCAGCAATCGACCGCGAACCTGGTTGCTGATCGCTGCCATCCGGCGCTGCCAGCCACGCCGAGCCCGGTGCAGGGCCTGCATGCTCAACTGCTCCCGGGTCTTGACCGGCACCGGGTGCACGCTGCGATCGTGCGCTGCGCGCAAGATCGCGTAGCTGTCCCGGGCATCGTTCTTCTGGCCACTGCGATGCGCAGCGGTGTGCTGGGCCGGCAGAATCTTCACCTGCGCACTGCGGGTCTGGATTTCGCGGGCCCAAGCCTGCGCGCCCGGCCCCGTCTCGATCACCACCGTCAGCGGCGGCTCCAGCTTGGCAATGAACTGCTGCATCGTGCGCCGCGACGTCAAGCGCTCTTCCCAGACCACCTCGCCACGGGCGTTCTCCGCAGCCACCTGAAACACGTTCTTGGCCAGAGATCAATGGCAATGGTTGTAGCCTTGTCCATGGGCTCGTCCTCGCGATGTCGTGATGGAAGGTGTAGCTCACCACCACTGGCTCATCGAAGCCTGAGTGCGTGGGGGCGAGTCCATCCGATTACAGGTCGATGATGCGATCGACGCCGTGGGCGCAGAAGCGCTGCAGGGCGGCGCCGGGCGCTGGATCGGATCGGCTGCGCTGGGCCCACGCCGCGTGCCGCGCCAGCAGCGCCGCCGCCAGCGTGCGCGCGCAGGTCACGGCGAGCCTGAGCGCGGCCGCCTGCAGCGCGTCGGCGTCGCGCGCGTGGTCGCGCAACCACGTGTCGGCATGCCGGATCGCGCCATGGATGGCCTCGGCACCGTTGGCGGGGGCGACGCCATCCGCGTCCTCCAGCCACGCGTCCGTGGCGTTCACCAGCGGATCGATGCCCAGCTTGCCGAGCGCCCGCAGGAAATCCAGCGCCTGCACGTTGCTTGCGCCTTCCCAGATCGGGAGCACCTGGACGTCGCGCAGAAGCAGCGGAATACCGCTGTCCTCGAGGTAGCCGATGCCGCCGAAGGCTTCCACGGTTTCCGATGCGAGGCGCACGCCGAGCTTGCAGATCCAGAGTTTGGCGAGCGGGGTCAGCAGCCGCTGCAAAGCTGCGTCCTGCGCGTCGCCGGCGCCGGACTCGATCCGTCCCAGCAGCAGCGCGACTTCCATCGCGAGGCCGAATGCGGCTTCGAATTCGGCTTCCCAGCCCGCAAGCATGTCCGCGAACAGCGGCTGCGCGATCAGCATCCGGCCGAAGGTTCGGCGGCGCTTCGCGTAGTCGAGCGTGAGCGCAAGGCAGCGCTGCATCGTCGAGAGCGCGCCAAACGCGTTCCACAGCCGCGTGACCTGCAGCACCGGGGTGATCGTGCGCACGCCGTGGGCGGTGTCGCCGACCAGCTCCGCGCGGGTGTCGCGCAGGTGGATTTCCGCGGTCGGCAGCTCGCGCGTGCCGAGCTTGTCCTTCAGGCGGTCGATCGTGATGCCGTTCCACGAACCGTCCGGATTGTGGGTCTCGAGGCAGAACAACGCGAGGCCGTCGGCGCCCGCCGGGTTGCCCTCGGGGCGCGCGAGCGCGAGCGCGACTTCGGCGGTGATCGCCGACGTGAACCACTTGCGGCCGTCGAGCCGCCAGGTGCCGTCGGCCGCGCGTCGCGCCGTGGTTTCGCTGTGGCCGACGTCGGAACCGCCGGCGTTCTCGGTCATCCACTGGCCGCTGGTCCAGAAGGTCGCCGGATCGCGGCTCAAGAGATGCGGCAGGATGCGCTCGCGCAGTGCCGCGTTCGGCGCATCGCGCAGGGCCGTCGCGACGCCGTCGGTCATCGCCAGCGGGCAATCGTAGAACGCACTGGCCGCGTGGTAGAGGTACGCCTTGGCGAACTGCTGGACGCGCGCGAATGCGCCGAGCGCGCGATCGTGGCCGTCGGCAACGAGCCCGTGCGTGGCGGCAATCGCCGGGCCTTCGCGCCAGGACTCGGTCAGCTCGATGCGGTCGATGCGGTTGCCCCACACGTCCCAGTGGGTGAGAACGGGTTCTGTCGGCGTGCTCGTGGTCTGCCGGGCGTAGGCATGCTGCGCATACGCCGCCAGCGCCTCGAAATCGGGCTCCGCCGCGCGCAGGCGATCGTCCGGCAGCACGCGTTCCAGCCACCCGCGCAGCACGCGGTCGTTGCGGTATGGATCGGCGAGTTGCGGTGCCGGCTGGATGAAACTCATGGCGAAGGCAGCTTACTCCCGCCTGCGCGGCGGCGTTTCGGCTTGTGCGCGTTGGCCATGATGACGCCGACCGCAAGCACGATCTCGATCGACGCCAGGGTGCGTTCCGCGGGCGCCGCCCACGCTTCGGTGACGCCGTGGCAGAAATAGAACAGGCTCACCATCCCGGCCAGCAGCAGCGCGCGCTCGGCTTGGCGCCAGTAGAGCAGGGGAATCGCCAGCGGCACCAGCCCGAACGCGAGTGCGACCGCGATGGGCATGTGCGCCGGCGGCAGCAGCCAGGCGTGCCAGATCACCTGCAGCAGGGCCAGCGCGCCCCACGCCGCCAGACCGGCGCGTCGTTGCAGGGTCGCGTTCATGCGCGGGCGCCCGGATGCCGGGCCAACGTGACGTTGCCGTCGCAGCAGTGGGGATCGCTCGGAATGCGCATGGGGTCGTGGTTTCCTTTTGCCTGGTGGTGGACTAGCCTCGGAACGTGAAAGGCTTTCTGGCCGGACGTCCCGTTTGGCAACGCGAGCGCGCGCGCGCATTCGCGAAGTTCCTGTGGCGACGCTTCCTCGACGACAAGTGCTTCGAGACCGCCGGCGCGCTCTCCTACACCACGCTGTTCGCGATCGTGCCACTGCTGGCGGCGGTGTTCGCGGTGCTGTCGGTGTTTCCCGTCTTCGTGGCACTGCAGGACCACGTTTCCGAATTCATCTTCCGCAGCTTCGTGCCGGCGATCAGCCGCACCGTGGAAGAATACCTGCTCCAGTTCGCCGGCAACGCGAGCCGCCTCACCATCGTCGGCATCCTGGTGCTGTTCGTCACGGTGCTGCTGATGATGGCCAGCATCGAGGATCGCTTCAACCGGATCTGGCGCGTACCCGCTCGGCGCAAGGGCAGCGCGCGCCTGTTGTTGTACTGGGCGGCGCTGACGCTGGGGCCGCTGCTGATTGCACTGGGCATCGGCGCCAGCGCGTGGGTGTACACGCAGCCGTTGTGGCGTGGGGCCGCGAAGTACGGCGTGCTCGGACTGAACCTGTGGGGCGTGTTGCCGTTCCTGATCACCTGGATCGGGCTGACGGTGCTGTACGACGTGGTGCCGAACCGGCGCGTGCGCTGGCGGGATGCCGTGGTCGGCGCGCTGGTCGTGACGATCCTGTTCCAGTTGGCGCGGCGCGGCTTCGTCTTTTATATCGGCCGGTTCGGCAATTACCAGGTCATTTATGGGGCATTGGCCGCAATCCCGATCTTCCTGATCTGGGTGTATCTCTCGTGGGTGATCGTGCTGTTCGGGGCGATCCTGACCGCGGCGCTGACGACCTTCGAGTACCGTGCCGAGGGCGAACTGCTCCCTCCGGACTGCGAGTTCGTGGGCCTGCTGCGGGTGTTGCAGCAATTCGTCGCGGCGCAGCGCGTCGGCGCGGGCCTGCGCGAAACCGAATTGACCGGCCGCGAGCGCTTCCTGACTGCCGATCTCATGCAGCGTTATCTCGGTGACCTGCGCGTAGCCGGGCTGATTCGCCGCAGCGACAATGGCGAATGGGTGATGGCGCGCGATCTCGACAGCGTGCGGCTCGACGACCTGTTTCGCGTCGGCCGCTATCGGCTGCCGTCTGACGCGCTGTCCCTGCAGCGCGCCTGCCAGGATCTTGTCCCCGAAGCGCGAGTGGCGCTGCAGCGTGCCGAAACCGCGCTGCGGGGACACCTCGCGATGTCGCTGCGTACACTGTTCACGGCGCCGGATGCAAGGTCCGGCCCGTCGTCCACGAGACAGGAGCACCCGTCATGAGCCGGTTTTCCGTGCGCGGCTGCCTGTGCGTGTTGCTGCTGGTGCTGGCCGGTGGCGGTGTCGCCGCCGCGCAGACCACGACCGGCGTTCCACAGCTCACGATCCGGACCCTGGATGGCAGGACGTTCAACCTCGCGGCCGAGCGCGGCAAGTGGGTAATCGTGAATTTCTGGGCGACGTGGTGCGGGCCCTGCATCGAGGAGATGCCGGCCATCTCGAAATACGTCGCTGCGCACCGCGACGTCACCGCGATCGGGCTCGCATACGATCGCAGCCCGCTCGCCGAGATCGTGAAGTTCGTGCGCAAGCACCCCGTCGACTACCCGCTGGCGCAGGTCGACATGGACCATCCGCCGGCGGATTTCGCGGTGCCCGTGGCCCTGCCGACCACGTACCTGATCGCGCCCGATGGCCGCGTCGCAAAACAGTTCCTCGGACCGGTAAACGCAAAGTTGCTGGACGCGGCGATCGCAGCGGCGGCCCCGCGCGGCTCCGCGCACGCGGGAAGCTGATCGATGCCGTGCGCGCGCTTCATCGTGACCGGTCGGGTGCAGGGCGTGTTCTTCCGGGCATCGACCTCCGAATGTGCGCTGCGGCTCGGCGTCGCCGGCCACGCGAAAAACCGCGCCGACGGCAGCGTCGAAATCGTGGCGTCCGGCACGCAGGCGGCGCTCGATGAACTGGATGGCTGGCTGCACCACGGCCCGCCCGCGGCGAAGGTCGAGAACGTCGTGCGCGAGGTGCTGCCCGAGCAGGCGTTCTACGGATTCGCCACCGGCTAGGTTCGACTCCGATCAAACCCCCAATTTTCGTGATCCCCGCGAAAGCGGAGTCCAGTGCCCTTGTTGCAACTCACTGATGAAAGAAAAACGCACTGGATTTCCGCAGCCGCGTCGCGCACGCCGCCGCCTGATCCGCCGCGGTTGAAACCCAAACGCATCCAACACACGGATCCTGGCCCAAAGCTGCTCTCGGAAAGGTGAGTTTGGGACGCTCCAAAGCCGACGCTCACGCGTGCGGCCTCGATTACTGTCGACGTAAATTTAACAAGTGTCCGCGGACACCCTTTGCGGAAGGACATGATCTCTAACTGTATGATTTCTTGGATGATTTTTTAGCGCGTCCATTGGCATGCAACTTGCGTAGAAGTGTCCGTAGCCGACCGCCCACGCGGCCAGGGGGACTAGCTCCAGGAGGTGCAGGCGTGTTTGGTTATTACCTTGGTTTGGCACTGCGGAGTTTCCGGCGCAACCAGCTACTGACGGCACTCATGATCGTGACCATCGGGTTCGGTATAGCGGCGTCGATGACTACGTGGGCGGTATTTCGCGCTGTATCTGGCGATCCAATCCCGCAGAAGTCGTCCGAACTTTTCGTCCCGCAGATCGACTTCTGGGGACCAGCCAAGGGGGCGGCGGGCATCAACTGCGTATTCCGGTCCATGCCGGCCACTGATTCCGGAACATGCCGGCCGGGGATTCCGGTCCATGTCGGCCACCCATTCCGGTGCATGCCGGCAGGGGTAAGTGAAGCGGGTTGACCTGAGTTACCGTGCGCTCTTTTTCGATTCCGAAGGAGAGTGACGGTGGCACAAGCGAGGTTGCCCGTGCGCAAGATTCGAGAAGTGCTTCGGCTCAAAGCCGAGGAACACAGTAACCGCCAGATCGCGGCCGCGATTGGCTGTGCCCGATCGACGGTGCAGGACTGCCTGCGCCGCTGCGGTGAAGCGGGGCTGGGTTGGCCGCTGCCGCCGGAGCTTGACGAGGCGGCGTTGTATGCCCGGCTGTATTGCCGGCAGGTGCCGCTGTCGCGCACGCCGGCACCGGACTTCGCCAAGCTGCACGCGGAACTTCGGCGGCCGGGCGTCACGCGCATGCTGTTGTGGCAGGAGTACAAGGCGGCGCAGCCGGACGGCTGGCAATACAGCGAGTTCTGCGAGCGGTATCGGCGCTGGCTCGGAAGCCAAGATGCCGTCTTGCGCCAGACCCACCGGCCGGGCGACAAGCTGTTCGTCGATTACGCCGGGCCAACCATGCCGGTCACGGATCGGCTGACCGGCCTGGTGCGTCAGGCCCAGATCTTCGTCGCCGTACTCGGTGCCAGCAACTACACCTTCGCCGAGGCGACCTGGACACAAGGGTTGCCGGATTGGCTGGCTTCGCACGTGCATGCGCTTACCTTCTTCGGCGGCGTGCCCGCGGCGATCGTGCCGGACAACCTCAAGTCCGGCGTGACCAAGCCCTCCCGGTATGAGCCCGAGCTCAACCCGTCCTACCAGGACTTCGCCGAGCACTACGGCGTGGCGATCCTGCCGGCGCGGGTGCGCAAGCCGCGCGACAAGGCCAAGGTCGAAGGCGGCGTGCTGATCGTGGAACGCTCGATCCTGGCGCGCCTGCGCGACCTGACCTTCTTCTCGCTGGCCGATCTCAATCAGGCGATTGCGGCGTTGCTGGCCGAGTTGAACGCGAAGCCGTTCCAGCAGCGGGAGGGCAACCGCCTGGCCCTGTTCGAGAGCGAGGAACGTTCGGCACTCAAGCCATTGCCGGATCGCGCCTACGAGTTCGCCGAGTGGAAGAAGGCGAAGGTGCACCTCGATTATCACGTCCAGGTCGAGGGCGCGTTCTACTCGGTGCCCTATGCCCTGATCGGCAAAGCGGTCGATGTGCGCATGACCGCGCGCGGCATCGAGGTCTTCCACCGGCAGAAGCTCGTGGCCGCCCACGTGCGCAGCACCCAGCGCGGCCAGTTCACCACGGCGCCCGCGCACCGGCCCGAACGTCACAGCGCCGTGATCGACCTGACCCACGAGAAGCTGATGCAGCGCGCCGTCGCGATCGGCCCGGCGACCGTGGAAGTGCTGGCCCAGCAGGTGCAACGCCGGCGCCATCCCGACGAAGCCCTGCGCGCCAGCCTCGGCATCCTGCGCCTCGCCAAGGACTTCTCGCCGCAGGCCCTCGAAGCTGCCGCCGAACGCGCCGTCGCACTCGGCGCCTTCAGTTACCGGGTCCTGCGCATCCTCATCACCACACCCGCCGAGCCGTCCCCTTCCCCCGTACCGCCGTTGGCGCATGCCAACGTCCGTGGCGGCGATTACTTCCACTGACCAAGGAGCACCCATGTTGCACGAACCCCTGATCCAACAGCTCAAGGACCTGCGTCTGCACGGCATGGCCGCGGCATTGGCCCAACAAGGCAGCGAAGCCCACGACCTCGGCTTCGACGACCGCCTCGGCCTCATGATCGAGCACGAGCTCACCGAACGCGCCAGCGCTCGCCTCGCGCAACGCCTGCGTTGGGCGCGGCTGCCGCAGAACGCCGCCATTGAAGATCTCGATACCCGCACCCCGCGCGGCCTTGATCCACGCCAGCTTGCGCAGGTGCGCGACCTCGCCTGGATCGATGAGCACCTGAACGTTTTGATCACTGGCCCCTGTGGCGTCGGCAAGAGCTTCATCGCCTGCGCACTCGCACACACCGCCTGCCGCGCCGACCACAGCGTGCGATGCTTCCGCCTGCCGCGCCTCGCCGACGAGCTCGCACGCTATCGTGCGCTCAACAACCGCTCCGGCTTCCTGAAGCTGATCGCCAAGGTCGACCTGCTGGTGATCGACGACTTCGGTCTCGCGCCGATGACGGACGAGGTAAAACG